>NZ_FOTL01000026.1:0-19186 GCF_900114585.1 Methanobrevibacter olleyae
AAGGAATTAAAAAATTGTTTTAAACAAAATTCTTCAAAAAAAGCGATTGAAAAATTTAAAAATTATTTAGAAGATTATGATTCGATTCCAGAAGTTTTAATGCAATTTGTAAACAAACATGTCTTAAATCACTTTAAAAGATACATAGAATACTTAGATGATGAAAATATTGAAAAAACATCAAATAAAGTAGAAAATTACTACAGACAAACAAATCCAGAAAAAATTAAGAAAACTTACAAAACTAAAAATGGAATTCTAACATTTTTAGACTACCAAATGAAAAACTGGACAAAAAATCACATAAAAATAAAATAAGCCTATAAAATTTTACAACCTCAATTTCTTTCTTTTTTTTGTAAATAAATACATTTTAGAGCTTTTTAAAATAATTTTTGTACTTTTGGTGGACACTCTTAAAAAAAAATATACTTATTGAATATATTAAATTAAGTATCGTGAAATAATTAAAATCTATTTAAAAAGATAGATTAACTGTATGATATATTAATCATTGAACATGAAGCAGGGAAAAATTTAGAAAAAGAAATTAAATCCTCAACTCCAAATATAATATAAATAAATATAAACTAGAATAATAAAATATCCTCATTTGCTTTAAAAATGGCTATGATATTGGTTTTATATGTATAGATACACAATTTACTTATAAATCCTTGTGGTTATCTAAAGTAATAAATCCAATAAATGAAAATGCAGATAAAATGAAAGAAAATGAAATATATGTAATAAAAAGTAAAACACGTCTAGAATCAACTGAAGAAATTAAAAAACAACAAAGCAGAATATAATTTTTAGCCCAGAAGATTATAGAGTAACACAAAATAACAATAATTTTAAATTTGACTTTAAGATATTAAGTGGTGAAAAGGAAGATTATGAAGATACAGAATCTTTAAAAACTACAATTGATTATAATACAAAAAAGAAAGAAATATCTGAAATGAGTTAAAGGTCTATATCTAAATAAAAATAAAATTAAAAAAACTAATATAATAATTATCTAAAAAAGTTCACTATTCTTCTTAAAGGTGTTGTTAATTTCCAACTTTTAGAATTAAAAATTTCTTTAATTAATTTATCATTATTTTTAATCTTTTTATTTTGAGATTTAATCTTTTTATTTAATTTAGAATTTTTATCCTCTAAATTAGTAACATTATTTTTTAAATTGGAATTTTCATTATTTAAGCTATTAATTTTATTGTTTAAACTTTTAATATTATCTTGACATCTGCTTTTTATAACATATTCATAAAAACCCATTTCTTCAATGTCCCAGAGGGCTTGTTCACTACAAGGTAAGTAATTGGGAAAAAGCCTTTGGTATTTTTCAAAAATATCATATGAAAAATATTTAGGAAACTTTTTTAAAGTAGGATAAAGAATTTCACCTTCTTTTAATAAGAAATCTCTACTTTTACAAATATACCAAACACAATGATAAACTAGTTTTAATGCTAAAAATGAAAGAATATCATAATAATCTGGAGATTCATCTCTTAAATCTATAACATGTTTTGAAGCATTTAATATATTTAAATAATTATCAGCAGATATTATATGTGAAATAGAATCTTCATGTTGGCGATAATAAACCGTAATATCATCTGCTACATATATTTTATTTGCATTTATCATTACTCTTGCTGAGGCTATATTATCTTGATAAGTACCTGATGGAAAATCTAAAAATTCAAACATTCTTTTTGAATAAACTTTAATATAAGCAAATGTTGCAAATATTAGTTCTGGATAATCATTAATATTTGTAATAATTTTGTGTTCTTTAAGGGAAGTTTTAGCAATATCACTACTATTTAATAATCCATTTTCATTAAATTCTTCCCATTTATAAATTACTAAATCAATATCGTCATCATTTTTAAATATTTCTAAGGCTCTTTCATATGCATTTGAAGAAATATAGTCATCACAATCCAAATATGTGATATAATCACTATGGGTATGGTCTAAACCAGTATTACGTGCTGGACCACATCCTAAATTTGTAGTGTGTTGAATTAATTTAATAGATGGATATTTAGATGTATATTCGTTGATTATTTCTACACTATTATCTGTGCTTAAATCATCTACTAAGATTACTTCAATATTTTCTATCCCTAATGTTTGATTTACAAGTGAATCTAAACATTCTCTAAGATATTTTTCACCATTGTGAAGTGGTATTACGACTGTGATTAGATAAGATTCATTTTTTTCACCAATAATAGAATTTGAAAGTTTAAAATCTTCTATTTTATCAATTGTGTTTAAAGATTTAATCTCCTTTTTATTAACTGTGTTTAAAGATTTAATCTCTTCATTAAGCTTAATATTCTCATCAACATAATAAACATAATTATCTAAAATATTTCTTAAATAATTGTAAGAATAATTGTATTTTATTTCAATATTCGTACAGAAATCTATATTCATTGTTTTTTCATAAATTTCAATACCTTCTTCATAATTAGCTAATGAATAATTTTTAGAAAAGTATTCTAAATCTTCATAAGAAATTTCTCCAGTTTCTTTAATCTTTTCAAAAAATAACTTCCAATGAACAGCATAATCATTATTTTCTTTATTTTTTAAAATCATATTGGGCCAACCAACTAGTATCTTAGACATACATTGTTCTTTTGATCTTAATGGAAAATGAGCTATTTTTAAATCTAAACTTCTATCAGGCTCTAGATTTATATTAACTAAATTATGATTACCCATTTCTATAGAAATATTTCTATTTTTAATTACTTCTTTTGGAACGATTACTTTATATAATCTATCAAATTTTTCATCCCTTATATGATTAATTCTAGAAGGAATAAAATCTATATTATAATCATCATATTTAGTTGGTATGTAAGTCTGCCATTTAACTTGATAATACTTGTTACAGTCAATATTTTGAAGTATATCTCTAGGATTTGAATTATCTGATGAGATAAATTCATCTGCATCTAAAACACAAACAATATCTGCATTATACTTATCAAATGCAAGATATAATAATTTTGTCATCTTAATATCTTGATTATAATACCTATCTTCATCAATAAGAACAGTTAAAGGTAAATCTTCATCTTTAAGATTTTTTAGAATTTTTAATGTGCTATCCGTGCTGCCATTATCTAAAATTATCATCTCATCAAGAATATTTAAATTATATCTTATAAAAGATTCTATGATATCTTCTTCATTTTTTACCATAGTTATTGAGACTATTTTCATTATTGCACCTTATTTTATCTTGAATTTACTAAAATTTCCATATAGGGTTTTTATAGCCTAATTGTTTAGCTAAATCATTATCCCAAATATTTTTTAAAAAAATCATATTATAATCATCTTCATTATCTTTTAACTTTTTAGTTGATTTCTGAGTTTTATGATAAACTTTAGCCGAAGATATATGATAAATTTTTAATTTTAAAACATACCTTACAAAATCAGAAAAAATCCTATCTGAATCATAATGCCTTCCAAGTTCTGCATCTAAACCTAATGAATTATTATAAACTTCCCTTTTAACATATGCACAGAAAAATGGAGCAAAAGATAACTCTAAAACTTCACCATCATGATATAAAGGTACATTTATTATATTCATATGACTTTTTGAAGGAGTTAAATCATTTTCAAAGTTAAAATCGGGAAAAGGAGAAGAAAAATTCATTCTTTTATCTCCACTATGTAAAAATTGTTGAGGAACAATAATCCCTGAATCTTTAAGATTGTAAGCATGATATTGCATTGCTTCTAATGAACCTTTTGTCAAAACTGCATCATTATTAAATATTAAAATATCCGAATTTTTATCTGAAATTGAAATTCCTTGTTCAATTGCATAAGTAAAGCTATAATTTTCTTCATTTTGGATATATTTTATTTTATCATTGTCGTATAATTTTTTAAGATAATTTTTAACATCTTCGTTTGAATTATTATCTACAACAATAATATCAACTAAATCTAAATCATAGGAAAGGATAGTTTCAATACATTCTCTTAAATCATCTAATATTTCATAACTTGGGATAATCACACTAATTTTTTTATCTAAACTATGTCTTTTTGAAAAGTCATAAATATCAGTACCAATTTTCTCATGAATGTAATCTATTTGTGATTTATCATAATGTTTATTAGTAAACGTTAATTGAGATGAATCGATTTCTTTATTGTAATAATAAATAGATTGTAAAATAGGTACAGAATAGATTTTACATTTTTTAGATGTTTCTATAATAAAATACCAATCCTCTAAAAAATCTAGTGTTTCATCAAAAGTAATTTTATCATTTAATTCTCTTTTGTGTGCAAAAGCACTTAGCGAAATATAATTTTTATTATAAAGTAAAGCTTTATTGTAAGTTCCATACATAATACCTAATATATTTTGATTATTAAATAAATAATATCCAGAATATATTGCTTCACAATCTGATAATTCTAAAAATGCCCCTGCCATTGATTTTAAATATTTTTTTTGCCAAGAATTATACATATCTAAATAAAAAATATACTCTCCATTAGACTGGTTTAAAGCAATGTTACGACAATATGAAAATCCTTTTGAATTTTCATTAAATATTAATTTAATTCTATCATCAGAAAAAGATTTTAATAAATTTTGAGTACTATCTCTACTTGCATCATCAATTATAATCAATTCAAAATTAGTATATGTTTGATTTAAAACACTGCAGATAGCAGCTTCAATAAAATTTTCATAGTTGAAAACTGGAAATATAATTGAGATTAAGGGTTCCTCTGCTGAATTAAGATTATTTTCTAGTTTTTTAGCTAGATGATCCATAAAAGCAAGTCCCCATTTATCATAATATGTAAATGGATATTTTAAAAAAGGATTTACATAAAATCTAGAAAATAAAGTATCTACATCATAATAAAGATAATCTATTTCAAACCTAGAACGTATTTTTTCATATTTATTCTTTAATTGAGAAATCTCATTGTTCTTTTTAGAAATTTCTTTATCTTTATTTTTTAATTTTTGTTTTAATTTAGTATTTTCTGATTTTAAAGTACTGTAATTTATTTTATAATAAGAGAAACTATTACTTTTATTTAATATTTTTTCTTTAAATGACATGTTCTCACAAATATAATCTTTAGAAATTTAGGATTAAAATTAAAATTGAATACTATTGTTAAAATCTTAATATTGATATCTTATATTTATAATTACTTAATATTCTTTTTAAATTTATTATCTGCAATATTCTTAATGAATCCTCTTTAAAAAGTGATTAGTGTTTCTTATATATATGTTTATTGTTTATAATCCTTTTTAAAAGATTTTAATCAAATAATTCTTCCGTTCATTTGTATATTTTTCTGTGATAAGATGTTGAAGAGGATAAGTATTTGATAATCTTAAATAGGATAATAAATCTCCATATTCCCCTAAATTTTTCAGAAAAAAAAACACTCTTTAAGTGATTAATATCTATAAAAATATTATTAATTAGATGTGAATTCTATATAATACTTTGATAATTTCTACTATAAAATATAAAAAATTAAATAAAAAATAACTTGAAAAAATAGAATAAATAAAAATTATTAAATATTTCTATAATCTATTTTATAAAATCTAAATTTTTTTTCTAATAAATCTTAATGGTTTTGTCAATTTCCAACTATTAGAATTTAAAACAGCTGTTTTAAACTTTTTAGCAGCTTTTAAATCTCTTTTATATTTTCTATTTGAATCCATTAATTTTTTGTTTCTATTAATTAATTTTTTATTTTTATTAGATAAACAATCTAAATCACATTTAAAAGCATCACATTTTTCTGATAAAAATTCATTTTTTGATTTTAGATTTGAAATATCTTTTTCTAGAAAATTTTTTTCAACATTTAATTGATTAATATCCTCATTTAAATTTGATATATTTCCATTTAGATTAGAAATAACTTTATTTAAATTGTTTATACAAATTTCATAATGCTCATTAATATATTCAATTAAATTATTAGATCTTAAAACTAAATCATATCTTTCTAAATAATATTCACTAATATTAGTTTGGCTACTTATTTTGATTTTAGAAAACTCTTCTTTTGTTTTTTGGAAATATTCTTCCTCACCTATAGAAAGAATATAATTTAAAATTTGAGTAATTTTAAATAAATCAAATTCATCTTTCAATTCATCATAATATTTTTTATCAATAAGGAATTTTTCAACAATATCAATTATTTTAAAAATATCATAGCTATTTGAAGTATGAACTCTTGAATTCGGGTTTAAACGATAAAAATAAAGAAATTCTGGAATAAAAGATATCCTAGATGCATATAACATAATCTTTACATGAAAAGGAACATCTTCATATGCTAAATCTTTTGGAAATCTTAAATCATTATATCTATCTAAAAATTCTTTTTTATATAGCTTAATCCATGGAGCAAAAGATGCATTCATTACATAATGTTTAATATTCGAATATTTGAAAGTAAAATTATTATAATCAACATCTCCAAAAATACTTTCAATATCAAAGCCTGGAGCATTATAATTTATATCATTTTCTTTATCAAAACGAGCTATTTTAAAAATAACAAAATCAGAATTATTAGAAACTGCATTATTATAAAGTTTTTCTAAAGCATTTAAATCAATATAATCATCAGAATCCATAAAATAAACATAATCCCCTGTACTCTGTTCAATACCGAGATTTCTTGTAGCACCTGAACCTTTATTGTCTTGATGAATAATTTTTACCCTATCATCAAATTTTGCATAAGACTGTAAAATAGCTAAAGAGTTATCTGTAGAACCATCATCAATACAAATAACTTCAATATCGGTTAATGATTGATTAACAATACTATCCAAACAATCATTTAAAAAATTCTCGACATTGTAAATAGGAATAATAACTGAAACTTTTACCAAAAAAGACCTCCAATTACTAGTTAGCATTAAAAAAGATTATTTTTAAATCCATCCAATATATTTATAATTTTCCGTAAAGATTGCATGTTGAGTTTTAAAAGCCCAACTATTATACTCATAAAAATTAATGTTATTTTTATTTAATAATTCTTTAACATGTTTAACTGTATTTTTTTCACCAGTTCTATTAAAATCGTCAAAAATAATTATAAATTCATCAGCTAAATTTTGTGGAATTAATTGCCATATATTAGTTCTAGAATAATTTAATTCTACAAAATTGTTTTCAGAATCAATTATAAAACCTTGAGGACCATCAACAATAATTAAATCAAATTTTTGATTGGCGATAAGTTCAGAAAAACCTTTAAAACGAATAGTTTCATCATCACAATAAGTAAAATTTTCTAAATCTAAATTTAAGATTTGAGTATTTTCATTAATAACTAAATTCTCGGAAAAATTATCAATCCATTCTTTATCTCCTTCAACAACAGTTAATTTTGAATCAGTGAAATGATTTACATACTGTGTAGTTAATTTAGTAGTTTGACCTAAACCTAATTCTAATATATTTTCTGGTTTAACATCATTTAAAATTCTGTATAATGAATAGGCAAAAGAATAATTTGCAGCAGAATTAATTAAAGAAAAATCTTTTTTATTTAACCATTCAGACTCTTTAATAGTATCTTCAAAAACAAAGGCATATTGTAATTCCTTATAAATTGATTTATTGAAATTATCTCTCTCAACAAAATTATGATTGAATTTCTCTGTTGATTCTTTATAATATAAGTAAAAATCATCAATTTTCTTATCTAAAGAATTATATTGATTAATTAATTTGTCATTAATTTTCTCTAATTTATTATTTTGTTTTTTAAGTTCTTTATTACTACTTGATAACTCATTGTTTTTATTTATTAAATCCTTATTCTTTTTTGATAATCTTTTATATTCAGACTTAAGATAATTATAACTATTACTTTTATTTAATAAAATTTCTTTAAATGACATATTATCCCCAGAAATGAATTTTGTAAAAATCCTTAGCGGTTTAGTAATTTTCCAACTTCTAGAATTTAACATTAAACTATTTTGTTTTTTAATAGATTTTATTTCTTTTTTTAATTTTTTATTTTTAAAACTCATTTTTTTAATATTTTTTTCTAATTTATCTTTTTTCATTAAAAGAAGATATTCTTCTGAATTTTTTGAATTAAATACATTTTGAAAAATTGATTTAGTATTCCTATCCAAATAAGTTAGAATATTATCATAACCATATTCTTCAACCATTTCTTCAAAATCTTTTTTTACCTCATCAAAAAAGATAGGTTTTATTTTATTATTAACTTGTGAAAATCTATAGTTAGCTAGTCTAATTTTCTTATTAAATAATTTCTTTTTAAACTTATTAAAAAGATTATATTTTTTAAATATATCAAAAATTAGATTATGAATTTTTAAAGTATCTACAAACTTAATATTTGCCAAACCTGTTACAGAAGATGAATGTCTTCTACGTTTGTAATAATGTTTTTGAACAAAATAAATTCTTTTAGCATTAAATAAAACTTCCCAAAAGAAAACATTATCTTCAAATATTAACCTTTCTGGGAATCTTGCACCTGCATTATTAATAAAATCCCTGTTATAAAGTTTATTTACAGGAGAAACTGCCATTTTAAAAATTAAATGATCAAGATCTTCATAATTAAATACATTATCTTTAACTAAATTAGCTATATCTGGCATGTCATAATCTGTAATAGTATAATACTCATTTGTTTCATCATCCAAATTAATTAATTGGAATAATACAAAATCTAATGATTTTTCATAAGCAATATTATAAAGTTCTTCTAATGCATTAAGTTCTAAAAAATCATCTGAATCAATAAAATAAATATAATTTCCCACTGCATTATCTAATCCAGTATTTCTAGCAACTCCTTGACCTTGATTTTCTTGAGAGATGATTTTTATTCTATCATCTTTTTCTGCGTAAGATTCTAAAATAGATAAGGAATTATCTGTAGAACCATCATCAATACAAATAATCTCAATATCTTTCAATGTTTGGTTAATAATACTATCCAAACATTCCTTCAGATATTTTTCAACATTATATACTGGAACAATAACTGAAACTTTAACCATAATCATGCCCCTTATTTCCTTAAGTAATTAGCAGATTTTCTAAAATATCTTGTTAATTTCCAACTATTTGAGGATACAATAGTTTTATTTAATTTTTTTACCTTATTTTTTTCTTTCTTTAATTTTTTATTTTGTTTTTTCAAGTTATTGTGTTTTTTAGTTAAATTTTTATTTTTAGTTTTTAATTCTTGGATATGTAATTGATGTTCTTTTGTTTTATATTCTTCAAATGATTTAGACTTTAAAACTAAATTATATTTATCTTTTAATGAGATAGGAACAATGTTATTATGATCTAAATGGACTTTAGAAAATTCTTTTTTTGCATTTTGGAAATATTCTTCAGAATTAGTACTTAACATATAATTAAATACTTGAGTAATTTTAAATAATTTAAACTCTTCAATAAATTCACAATAAAACCCATTATCTTTTAAAAAAGATTCTACAATATCACATATTCTAAAAATATCAATTCCATTTGAAGATGTATTAATTATACCGTTTGGATTGAATCTATAATGATAAAAAAATTCTGGAATATATGAAATCCTTGAAGCTCTTAACATAGATTGAATGTGGAAAGGAGCATCATCAAAAGCAATATTCGTAGGGAATCTAAAATCATCATACTGATCTAAAAATTCTTTTTTATATAATTTAGTCCAAGGGGCAAATGAACTATTCATAACATAAGGTTTTACATCATGAAAATCAAATGTGAATCTATTAAAATCTGTGTCTTTAAAAACCTTTTCAAATTCAAAACCTGGAGAACTATAATTTATAGGATCAGCATCCTTAAATCTAGCAATTTTAAACATTACTAAATCAGAGCAATTACGAGTTGCATTCTTAAATAATTTTTCAAACGTTCTTGGTAAAATATAGTCATCCGGATCAAAGAAATAAATATAATCACCAATTGCATCATCTAAGGCTCTATTTCTTGCAGCACCACACCCTGCATTTTCTTGATTAATTACTTTAACTCTTGAATCTTTTTTAGCAAAATCATTTAATATTTCAAGAGAATTATCTTTAGAACCATCATTAACACAAACGAGTTCTATATCATCAAAGTTTTGAGATAGAACACTTTCAAAAGCTTCTTCAAGAAATGGACCTGCATTATATACAGGAATAATTACAGAAATTTTAGGATTATCAATTAGATTTAATTGATTCAGCAATTCCTTATTATTAAAAAATTTAGCATAATAAAAATTTTCACATTCTTTAATTATTTTAGGATTATTTGAAAATACATCACGAATAGAACTTAATGTATCTTCAGCTCCTTCTACACCCATCATATCAATGAAAATAAATAATTTATACTTAAACTCTTCTTTAACCTTTTTAAATTTAGAATCTGAAAAATAATTAAAAATGTACTTAAAATGTTCTATATGTGCATGACGTTTTTCAAATGTGTTACACTTATCTGCACCATTAATATAATAATATGCATAAGCATCTGTGCTAACTGTAAAAATAGAATCTATTTTAGATAATACTTCAGCTAAAAAAACAGGATCTTGACCTCTAATTAAATCTGGGAAATAAATACCATTATCTAATAAAAAATCTTTTTTATAGATACTTTTATAAAAAGCCCAAGGTATGCCATAATTTTCAGGATTAATAACACTATCTTCAGTATAATAATCTATATCTTTAAAAGGAGTATAATTACCTTCACTATCAA
This sequence comes from Methanobrevibacter olleyae, assembly GCF_900114585.1. Classification (NCBI taxonomy): domain Archaea; kingdom Methanobacteriati; phylum Methanobacteriota; class Methanobacteria; order Methanobacteriales; family Methanobacteriaceae; genus Methanobrevibacter; species Methanobrevibacter olleyae. The sequence goes on from NZ_FOTL01000026.1 coordinate 10,842, forward strand.
CAAGTTTAATATTACCTGAAACCATATTTGCATTATTTTTACTAGCAACTTCATATAAATATTTTAATGCATTTTTATCAATAAAATAGTCATCAGCATCTAAAAAAGCAATATATTCTCCATTAGCTTCAGTAATTCCCAAGTTTCTTGCTTTACCAGACCCTTGATTTTCTTGATTAAAAATTTTAATAAACTCATATTTTTTAGCATAATTATTTAAAATTTCTAAAGAATTATCAGTAGAACCATCATTAACACACAGTAATTCTTTATCATCTAAAGTCTGTTTTAAAAAACTAGAAATAGATTTTTCCAATCTACCAGAATCATTATAAATTGGCATAATTACTGAAACCGTTACCATAAAACCACTCCAATAAATATTATAATTATAATATATAAAAGACAATATTTAAATATTATTATAAAAATAAGAAAATACAAAAAATAAGAACTTCTATAAAATAACTTGGGTTTTAAAACTGATAAAAAATCATTTAATTAAAATAAATATTTATAAGAAAAAATAAATTTTAAAAAATAAAAAATAAATGTAATGAACATATATTTAAAAATAAGGTACAATGTTTTTTATTAATGGAATCTTACGAATTATCCAAATTATAATCATTGGCATTAATAAAACTAAAACGGGGGAGAATAAACGCCAAATAATTGAAGTAGAATTAATATTAAATAATTTTAACAAAAATGCTAGTAAATACCAATGAATTAAATAAATTCCAAAGGTATATTTATCTATTAACATCACAAAATCATTAAAAATATTAAATTTCATTAATTTTACTAATTCCTATTTTATAAAAACAAAAACTCCAATAGAGTACAAAGTAGATGGAAGATTTACATAACCTTTATATGTTTTTATAACTTCACCTGCAACCATAGACAATTCATAAGTACCTGCAATGTGCATCATTAATCCCAATATAGATAATAGATATATTATAATACGATATGATTTTCTAATTTCATATTTATGTAATAAATAACCAGCTAAAGTATAAAATAAAAAGCCACTACTGACTGCTAATGAAAGAGACCACTGAATTTTTATGTTAAAAACTGAAATAATAAAGGGGATTAAAATATTTAATACAAATGCTAAAGAACAAAGATAAATAAAAATATTTCTTCTTTTATCTTCTGGAACTAAAGCGAATAATGGAATTGCAAGATATGTGCAAAATAAAGGGATAAAAAACCAATAAACACCAACAAGACGTCCAGTAATTAAACCATTCAAGATATAAATTAAATTAATATCTGTAATTTTTATCTTGTTTAAAATATATATTTGTAACGCTAAACCAATAAAACTCCAAATTAGATATGGAAGAACTGTTTTAAAAAATCTTTTTGAAAAATATTCTTTCAAATCATATTTCTCATTAAAATCAATTAGCATTGCTCCAGAAATCATGAAGAATATTGGAACTGCAAAATAAAATACTGATTCTATAATATTTGCTGTAAACCAATATCTACTTTGAGAAAATGTCCAAAAACAAGCATTCGCATGTAAATATACAACTGCAATAGCCATTTGACAAAGTTTGAAAATAGTTAATACTTATCATAATTCGCATGTAAATATACAACTGCAATAGCTGATAAAACACTTGCCAAGCTAATATGTTTAATCCTATCGTTTTTAGTTTCCATAATATTAAATAGCATTTATTAAATTAAATAATTTATTATTTCAAATATAAAATATTGAAAAATTATTTTTTTAAACGGGTGTCCGCCAAAAATATATTTTTTTTAAAATTTCTTTCTTTATTTTGTAAATAAATACATTTTAGAGCTTTTTAAAATAATTTTTGTACTTTTGGCGGACACTCAAACTTGCTAAAAAAAAGAGGTTTAAAAAAGTTTAGGCTCAAAAATAAAAATTTAATATTTGTTTATAAATAAAATAATTGAAAATAAATAAGCTTATAAAATTTACGTTCAAAAAAGAAAATAATAAAATTAAATTAAGTAAAAATCTAAGATTTAATCTAGTAAATAAAAATTATGTTCCAATGCATCCTAATTGTTATGATAAGAAAACATTAGTATTTACCAAAGCTGGTTGGAAATTATTTAAAGATGTTACTCTTAATGATGAATTTCTTAGTTTAAATCCAGAAACTTTAGAAACAGAATTTTTAAAACCATTAAACATTATTCATTATCATATTACTGATGACATGGTTCATGTTTATAATGAAGAGTTAGATGTTTGTATCACCCAAGACCATGATTGTTTTGTAAAATATAATAATAAGTATTGTTTTCTAAAGCCAAACCAATTAAATGATGATTGTGATTTCTTAATTTCAAAAAATAATATTAACGAAAATTTAATTAATTTAAAAGAATGTACTGTTGAAAAAATAATTTATGATGATATGGTTTATTGTGTAGAATTACCTAAATATCATACATTATGGACTAAAAGAAATGGAAAAACTAGTTGGAATGGTAATTGCAAATGTACTTATGTAAGTGTGTGGAAACGAAATAGGACACCTCCAGAAAAACCTTTTGTTGTTAATTTGATTAATGAAGAAACATATAATTGGGCATATGATTATAAGGGCAAGCATTATCAATTACAAGGTAATACTCCAATGAGTAGAGATGATTTTCTTCATGAAATTGGTGTACCTATTGATGAATTAAGTGAAGAAGAATATGCTTTTTTTAAAATATATACTGATAATGGAGATGCTGCTATAAATGGTTATCTAAGAGGATTATTGTCAAAAGAAGATGCAATAAAAAGATGGGAGGATGTCAACGATAAACTTCTAGATAAGGGAGTATTGGATCATATTTTGTTGTTTGATGACTCATTAAATCTTATTGATACTATTTTCTCAAAGCATGGCAAAACTCTTAAAAAGGATATTATTGTTTGTCGTCGTGAAAGAGAAAGATTCATGGGTCGAAATGGTAAAACAACATATGAAGATAAAGGTTTTACTTCAATGTCAATTTGTGAATACACTAAAGTCGATGAATACGGAGATGAATTGAATTATATTTTAATCCCAAAAGGAACTAAATTATTATATGTTGAGGAGATTACCTCTTCTCCTGAAGATTATGAAACATTATTTCTACCTAATATACATTTAGACAAGGTTGAGGATTTAGGTAATAAGAAAAAAGTTTGGAAATTACCATAATCTTTTTATATATTCAAAAACAATATATAAATAATTAAATATATTTAAAATGGTGAATATTTATGCCACTCATAAGATTTACTAAATTGAACGGAGAATTACTCAGAAATTTACCGTCTGCTATGAAAGCTGAATTAATTATTTTTGAAGATGTTATTCCTGATGGAATCATGGCTTCTCTTTATGTTAATGATTCTTTTTATAAGAAGGAAAGGTCTGAATTCTTAAATTATAGGGATGATGTTCGTGAGAAAATGTACCGTGCTAGAGGTAGGCGTGAAGAATTAGCCCATAATGATCCTGTTTATGACCCAGTTTCTGCTAGAATTAATATTGAAACTGATGAGGGTATTGAATTTGTTAAAAAATATCCTCAATTTAAGAATCTTATTGAATCCATTATTTTTGAGGATGATGAACATAATGTTGTTAATGTTGTTCCTATTGATGATTATCTAGCTGAAAATTAAAAATTATTTTTTATCATTTAAATTTTTTTTTTATGGTCACTTGCACTATTTTTGGTGTAATGTGGCCTTTTTTAATAGACTATTTTTTATAGGTGAACTTATATGATTGAAAAAAAAGTTCCTCAAAAAACAATTGAACGAGATAAATTATTGCTTGATTTGATGATTCATGCTTATGATGAGGATGTTGCTCGTAATGAATTAGTTGATTCTAAAAATTGTCAAATGATTGTTTTAACTGGAGTGATGTTAACTTTACAAGCTACATTTTTCACTGAATTATTAGTCAATTCTGTCCTATTAAAAGATGTAATTTGCTATGATAGGAAAGTAATTTTGTCAGTTTTAATGTTAATTTCTATGATTCTTTATGTTTGTTCATTATTTATTTTTATCAATGCCTATGCTTTTAATAAAAAATTTGGTTCTTCACCAGATCCTGAAGAATTATTAGATAAAGCCATTGATAATCATTCTATTAAGAAAGTTCAAGGAAATGTCTTATTTGATTTTAATGAAACAATAAGTTATAATTCGAGTATTATTGATGATAAGATAAATAAAGGCAAATTTGGATTTATTACTTTAGGAGTAGGTGGAATATCAACTTTATTATTTTTATTGGTATTTATTTTATATTTGATTTAATTATTTATGAAAAGATGAAAAAATGTTATTTTTCATCTTTTCCAAAATCTGCAGATTTTCCTAAAAATCTCATTGGACGTTTGCTTGTAGTGTAAATTTCTTCAGATTCGGAGTTATCTGTTGAAGAATCGGAATTGTTTTCTTCACTCAAATTTTCACCTCCCTATTTTTATATCTACTTTTATATTTTTATAAACTTTTAAAGTTTTATTATTTTATTTATATTTTTCAATTGTGGGATAAATTTTAAAATATTTTTTTTTAATACTATTTTTTTCATTAATCAATTATAGGGTTTGAATCCCTAATCCCACTCCAAAAACTATTTTTTTATAATTGGATAGTGAATTAGAAATGTCAACTGAAACAATAAAAAAGCAATTTAAATTGTATGCACCATCCACACAAAAATCATACGAGTTAAACCCTAATGGAACACTCACCATAGAAGGAGTAGCTTCAACTACCAATAAAGACCTTCAAGGAGATATTATATTACCATCAGCTATTGAGTCCATGAAAACACAACTACTCACAAGTACTAAAAACTTACATGGAGATCATGAGGATAAATTATTTGATGGAATAATTGGAGCTATCAAAGAAGTAATGGATACAGATGAAAATGTATTGAAGATTAAGTCTGTTATTCGTTCTAAATTTGCAGCTGAAATTAAAGAAATGTTAGACATTGGAATTAAGTAAAAATCTAAGATCTAATCTAATAAATAAAAAATTAAAAATAAAAACAGTAAAAATAATCAAATTAACATCCAATCTGGAATAATTCAAAACCTTGTTTTTCTATTTTTTTATCATAAATATTTCTTCCATCAAAGATAACTTTTTGATTTAATTTCTCTTCAAGTAAATCTAAATCCGGATATCTAAATTCTTTCCATTCAGTAATTAGAATGAGTCCATCAGAATTATCTAAAGCATCATACCTATTTTCAACAAATTCAATAGAACTTAAATACTCATCACTAATAGCTTTTTTAAATTCTTCACTTGCTTGAGGATCATATGCTTTAATCTTTGCACCTTTTTTAATAAGTTCTGAAATTACAACGATTGATGTAGCTTCACGTACATCATCAGTACCTGGTTTGAATGAAAGGCCCCAAATACTTAAAGTGAAACCTTCTAAATCATCACCAAACCTATCAACTACCTTATTTACTAAGACCATCTTTTGATTATTATTAACCTCTTCCACATCTGATAAAATCCTTGGATAATATCCATGTGACTTTGAGGTATTAATTAAAGCTTGAACATCCTTAGGGAAACAACTTCCACCATATCCACATCCAGCATAAATAAAATCATAACCTATTCTCCTATCTGATCCAATCCCTAAACGCACCTGCTGAACATTAGCACCTGTTACTTCACAAATATTTGCAATCTCATTCATAAAGGATATTTTAGTTGCAAGCATTGCATTTGCAACATATTTGGTCATTTCAGAAGACTTAACATCCATTAAAACAAACCTATCATGATTAAGAACAAATGAATAATATAAATCTTTTAAAATATCAAAAACTTCCTCTCTTTCAGCACCAATAACAACCCTATCTGGATGTAGGCAATCTTCGATAGCTCTTCCCTCTTTTAAAAACTCTGGATTAGATGCAATATCTATCTTAATAGAAGAGCCCCTATCTTCAAGTATACTTTCAATATGGTCTCTAACTTTAAAACCAGTACCAATAGGAACAGTTGATTTTATAACAACTAATGAATCTTTTGAAATATTATTAGCAATATCTGTTGCAGCTGAGAAAATATAATCCAAATTAGCACTACCATCCTTAGACATAGGAGTTCCAACTGCTATAAAAATAATATTTGAATCATCTAAAGCCTCTTTAATATTAGTAGTAAAAATTAAATCTCCTTTTTCTTGAGCATTGATAACCATGGTTCCTAAATGAGGTTCAAAAATAGGCAAAACTCCTTTTTTAAGCCCATTAATTTTTCCTTCATCAATATCTACACAATAAACTTTATGACCCATTTTAGAAAAACAAGCTCCAGTAACAAGCCCAACATAACCAGTTCCAATTACAGTTATATGCATTAAATCACCAAAAAACTAAAAAATTTATTATAAATTTTAAATCATTAATATATTATCTATTTAGATTAAAAACATATAAAGTTTTTTATTTAATTAATGAATGTTCGCAAAAAGGACAAATATTATTTTAAAAAGGGGCTTTGTTGAAATACTATTTTCTAATTAATTGATATTGATTTATAAATGTTAACATTGATTCTAATATTGATATTTTTTTATCTAAGTTTTTCCTTTATTTTATTTTATTTTTGCAAATAACTACATAATATAATAGTAAATCTAGAACCAATTCTAAAAGTAATAAAATTCAAATATTTTTTTATACAAAAATTTTACTTAAAAAAATAAAGCTCATTTAAGCTGTGAAAAATATTAGTGTAGCTATGTTTTTAAAGAATTTCTGCAAAATCAAGAACTTTGAATATTCAGCTTTAAATGAATTTAAACTAATTTAAAATTTTTTTAAATTAATTATGGTTTTTAAGTGAAAAAATAGTATTTAAATAAATTTATTATTATTTAAAGAAAAATATAGGTTTAATTTTAAAGCTTTTTAAAAAAAATAAGGAAAAAAGATAGGGGTATTTACCCTTTATCTTTTTTTATTTGATTTTTATTGTGTTTTTTATTTTTGATTTACCGTATTGTGTGTAAATCTTGTATTTACCTTTCTTTAGGTTTTTGATTTTTAGTGTCGCAATTCCTTTTTTGTTGGTTTTGATTTTATATCTTTTTCCTTTGAATCTAAATCTTATTGTCTTTTTAGCTCGTGGTTTTCCTTTAGTGTTTACTAGCTTCGCATAGAATTTTATTGTTTTTCTTTTCTTCTTTACAATATTCTTAGCAGTTAAAACAGGTTTAACTGTAATCTGATTTTTTTTAATAAACTTACCATATTGTGTTGTTATTGTATACTTTTTGTTTGGTTTCAGTGTTATTTTTAAGCTTGCATAACCATTCTTGTCTGTTTTTATTCTGTATGTTTTTCCAGCTATTGTAAATTTAACTACTTTTCCAGCACCAACATGCTTAGCATATACATCAATTATTTGCACTTTAAATCTTCCACCAAAATAGATTTCACTGTTTTTATTTTTTGTTATAGGTGAATCTAAAATGCTTAAAGTACTTACAATAGTACTTGGACCATATTCACTATTGCCATTAAAACTAGCAACAATCTTATATTTTCCAGCTTTCTGTTTGAGAACTAGTGTTGCATATCCTCTGCTGTCTGTTTTTAGATTGTATTTTAGATTTGCAATAGTTATTTGGATGTTTTGATTTATTATAGGGTTTCCTTTATAATCTGCTAGTTTTATGGTGTATTTAGTACCATCGTTATAAAACATATAAACATTACTAGCACTTAGGTGAGAATCAACAGTTATATCTCCAGGTATATCCTCAATTATATCACCAGTTATATTTATATAATTAGTAAAATTGCTACCACCTTTATTATAAATCATGTCAATATTGTGTTTTCCATTGTCTAAATTGGAAAAAGTAACATTATTATCATTTATCTGACCACTATGAATTAAATTACCATTTTCATAGTAATCAACATCATAATTATGACTATAGTAGTATATTAGATTATTAACTGTGACTGTTGCTGTATTTGTAGGACGATAAATAATAAAAGAACAATCAGATACATTAATAGTATTGTAATCCAAATAAATAGCACCACCATACAAATTAGCAGTATTATTAGCAAAAGAACAAGCACTTAAAAAACCATTAGCACTAGACCAAAGAACAGCACCACCTTTTTCATTAGCATGATTATTAAGAAAAGAACAAGCACTTAAAGTACCATTGCCACCAGACCAACGGATAGCACCACCATACTGATTAACAGTACTATTAACAAAAGAACAAACACTTAAAAAACCATTAGAACCTTCCCAATAGATAGCACCACCA
>NZ_FOTL01000026.1:19301-34936 GCF_900114585.1 Methanobrevibacter olleyae
CAAAAGAACAAACACTTAAAAAACCATTAGAACCTTCCCAATAGATAGCACCACCATATTTTGCATGGTTATTAACAAAAGAACAGTTGCTTATATTACCATAAGTTCCTTCCCAATAGATAGCACCACCCTCAGAAGTGTTATTGGAATTTATGAATTTTATATTTTTTAATGTGACATTATTGCCAGTTATATGGAGTATTCTAGTTGATAAATTTCCATTAATTACATGGTTTTGACCATCAATAGTTATGGATTTATCAATAACTATCTCTGAATCACTAGGAGAATAAGTATAATCTTTATCTAGAGTTAATGTACCATTCTCACCTGTATCTTCTATTAATTCTTGTAAATCTGTGAATGATGATCCTGTGCCTTTTAAATTATCCTCATTCATTACAAAATTGACTTCATCTTCTTCACCAGCATCTAAAGCTGTCGAATCAACCTCCTTTCTTTCAGCCTTGATGTTATCATCCTTTTCTTCAAGTTCTAAAGTTGCCATGTTTTCATTTAAATCTATTTCAGAGCTTGTATTCTCTTGTGCTGAGACAGCTGAAATAGATAAAAACATTAAAAGTAAAAATACTATAACAATTTTATTTAAATCATTAATCATTTTAGTACCCTCCATTTTTATTGATTTATTTAATTAAATGAAATTAAAAACATATACCCTCCATTTTTATTGATTTATTTAATTAAATGAAATTAAAAACATATACCCTCCATTTTTATTGATTTATTTAATTAAATGAAATTAAAAACATAGATATGTATAATTAATTAATAATAACTCTATACAACCATCTATAAATAATTAACTATACCGAATAATAAAAAAATATAATTGGCTCTGTTGAAATCCTTATCTCATAATTAGTTTAATTGGTCTGTAGATGATATACATCAAAGATTTAAATTTAATCTATTTACCAAATAAAGAAAGAAATCTTTAAGAAAAATATATTTTTGGCGAACACCCTAATAAAAAAAATAAATTTAAGTTAAAAAACATAATATTTAAAATTAAAAAATTTTAAAATAGCTAAAGATGAGAAAATAAGTAAAATAAATAAAAAATAAAAAAAGTTTTGAGGTAATCCTCAAAAAGATCATTCTTCTCTTTCTGGAATGATTAAGTTTAAAATAACACCAACAATTGCTGCAAGAGCCATACCTGAAATAGATACAGATAAATCACCACTTGCAATAGATAAGGTAGCTCCACCTAAACCTAAAACTAACATAGTAGCTGCAACAACGATGTTTTTATTATTATTAAAATCGACATCCTCTTGAATTAATATTTTAACCCCATTTACTGCAATAAATCCATAAAGAAGAATAGCTACACCACCAATAACTGGGTTAGGCATAGCTGCAAGAAGTGCAGTTAAATGTCCAGAAAATGCAAAGATAACTGCAAAGATTGCAGTTAAAACAATAACATAAATAGATGCCACCCTAGTTAAACCTACAACAGAAGTGTTCTCACCATAAGTAGTGTTTGCAGGACCGCCAAAAAGAGCTGCTACAAATGTGGCAAGACCATCACCGAGAAGCGTCCAGTTTAAACCGGGATCTTCAATTAAGTCCCTATCAATAATTTCCCCTAATACCTTATGGTCTCCAATATGTTCCACTATAGTTACAATAGCAATTGGAACAATTGTTAAAAGAGCAACTGGATTAAAGTCATAATTTACAAATGGCATGTAAAATCCAGGTACTTCAAATAGATGAGCTGCATAGAATCCTGAGAAATCAACCATACCTAAGAAAGCCGCTACAATATAAGATACAATAATACCTATTAAGAAAGGAATAACTTTTAATACTCCCCTACCACGAATAGCAATGACAGCTGTTGTTAGAAATGCTACAAGAGCCACTACAATGTTTTTCCAGCTTACAACAGCTTGGTCAAGACCTATTTCTTGAATAGCAGTTGGAGCTAAGCAAAGCCCAATAACCATAATCATAGGACCTACAATAACAGGAGGTAATAGTTTATTAATCCAATTATTGCCAGTAACTCTAATAATTAAGGATATTGCTACATATACTAAACCTACAACCATTAAAGCAGAGAAAATACTTGATTTGCCACCAAGTGCAAATCCTGCAATCATAGGAGCAATAAATGCAAATGAACTTCCCAAATATACTGGACTTTTACCCTTTGTACAAATTACATAAATAATAGTACCTATCCCAGAAGTGATTAAAGCAACTGGAACAGACAACACAGCTTCACCAACAGTAGTATTTACTACAATTGGTACTAAAATTGTAGCACCAAAAATAGCACATAGACGTTGAAGAGACAATAAAATCCACTCTACAATAGGTGGCTTATCTCTTAAATCATAAATCATATCATTTCCACTCATTATATCACACAATAAATTAAAAAAAATAATAATTGTAATCAATTAATAAAAATTATAAAAAATAAATAAATTAATTCAAGCTTTATTAATTAATAGAATCATAAAATTAATAAATTAATTCAAGCTTTATTAATTAATAGAATCATAAAATTAATAAATTAATTTAAAATTTTTTAATTAATTTATTATCATTATCTATTTTTAGTATTACACTTATTAAAACTTTATTAAATTAAATATGATAAGTTGGATTTTTTAAATTGAAAGATTATTAAAAAAATAAATAAAAAATGAATAATCAAGCAAATTACTAAATAAAAAATAGAAAAAAATAAATAAAAAATGAATAATCAAGCAAAAAAAGAAAAAAAGAGAATATAATAATTTTTTATATACTGCTTATTTTGGAACAACTGTAAAAAATACTAAATTTTCATCCCCATTATTTATAATTGAATGAATAGAACCTTTTGGACAAATATGACAAGTTCCAGCCATTAAAATCTCTTCTACACCATCACAAATTGCAATTCCTTCTCCTGAAACTATAAAATTAATATCATCATTAGATTCTTGTTTATGAAGACCAATTGAAGAATTAGATGGAATAATAGTTTGAATAAACCTACCATATTCATTTACCTCCATTTTAGCAATGACGTTTCCTTCTCCACCATTCATATTAGCAATTGTAATTTCTGAAATTTCATTAAAATCAATTAACATTTTTTTCACCATAATTTAAAGAATATTTCTTATACAATGATTAGTTTTTAATTAAAGAAAAGAATATTTCTTATAGAATGATTAGTTTTTAATTAAAGAAAAGAATATTTCTTATAGAATGATTAGTTTTTTATTAAAGAAAAGAATATTTCTTATAGAATGATTAGTTTTTTATTAAAAAGCTATTTTTCATTAACAAAATCATCTAAAGCTTCTCCTGTAAAGTGAAAAACATTCCAATCTTTCTTTTCTGCTCCAATTGATAAATAAAAGTCAATACTATCCTGATTCCAGTTAAGACAGGTCCATTCAAATCTGCCATATGCTCTTTCCTTTACAATTTTAGCAAGTTCTCTAAGTAATGCTTTACCATATCCTTTTCCACGATAGTCAGGGTCAATAAAGAGATCCTCTAAATGCATATTAACATTAGCAATATAAGTTGAAAAACTTAAGAAGAAAAATGCAAACCCTATTTCTTTTCCATCTTCAAGAGCAAATATTACTTCCGCTTGTTTTTTATCAAAAATCCAATATTTTAATGCTTCTTCAGTAGCTATTACTTCATCCAATCTATGTTCGTAATCTGCTAATTTTTTAATAAATTCTAAAATTAGTGGAACATCCTCTTCTCTTTCTTGTCTAAATGTTAATTCTGGCACATAAATCCTCCATATTTGATTATATTAAGATTTATAAATAATATGAATCATCTATTTCAATTATATTAAGATTTATAAGTATGTTAATAAATAATTTATTAACTATTGGCATATAAAATTATTAGATTTAAGAAAACAGATCAGGATTAAGAATTTTACTCTAAATTAAATAATTTATCTTCATAATTTTCAACAAAATACTTAATGTTCTTTCTTCCTTTTTTAATAAAGCTATGCCCTTCCTTTTCAAGCATTTCTTTTTGATATTCTATTCCTCTAGGATATTTTGGGTTTAATTCACCATCTTTTTTAAGAGTTCTCCAAAATGGTATTTTATCATCCTCTCTTTCTTCGCTTGCTTGGGCAGCTAAAGAAATGAATATTCCTGCTGTCATTGGACATGTAAATTCAGCATTATGCTTTTTTGCTAAAAATTCCCTAATTTCACTGATAGTTATTACTTTTCCATTAGGAATTTTATCCATAATTTCATTATACTCTAATGGTGGTGCAATTAACATGTTTTCTCCACCATAATGTTTTATAGATTTTTCATCTTCAATATTTATAACCTTAGGCATATCCTTTGAATCATTTAGTTTTTCATTAAAAGTCTTGGGAGCCATATTATCACCAATTAGAACTTTTTTCAAGCTAAAATCTAATTTAGAAGATACTAAGAGATTAGTTTAAAACTGGTTAGAAAAGTGATATTTAAGTTTTTTGGAAAATAAAAAAATTTGAAAGATTTTAAATATAATAAAGCCATTTAAGCTATTTTATCAAATCATTTAAAGCATTTTCAAATTTATCAGTTATAATATTTTATCAAATCATTTAAAGCATTTTCAAATTTATCAGTTATAGTATTTTATCAAATCATTTAAAGCATTTTCAAATTTATCAGTTATTGCTTCCCAATCATTTGATTTAACATATTCTCTTCCTTTTTTAGAAATCTCCTCATATCTACCTTCATCAACTATCTTTTGAGCAGTTTCTAAAACTTCTTCTGCCTTTTGAACATATTCAATACCATTACCATATCCAAATTCTTTAGAAATACCTGGAAGTTCTGTTGCTATAACTACCTTTTCCATAGCTAAATACTCATAAAGTTTAATTGGTACAATATCTTGCATAATATCTTCATCGATATATGCAGGAAGAAGGCAAAAATCAGCAGAAGCTAAAAATTCTGGTATTTTTTCATAAGGTTGCTTTCCTGTAAGAATTAACTGATTGTCAAGATTATATTCTTTTTTTATCTTAATCATCTTATCATAAGCATCTCCATCACCTACAATAAGAATCTTCATGTTCTGATACTTTTCTTTATTCTTTCCAAGTTCAATTGCTAATTCTTTCATTCCAGCAAATTCATAAATCCATCCCATAAAGAATAAAACAATATCATCAGGAGCTATATTATATTCCAATCTTATATTAGAATCATCAAGTTCTGGATTGAAATCCTTTAAATCAATTCCTGCATCAATTAAAATTGTATTTTCATCTTTAGCACCTAATTCAATAGCTAACTCAGATAATTTTTGATTTATTGTAATTACTAAATCAGAATTATCAATAGCTTTCATATTAATCTTTTTACCAAAAGATCGGAATGTTTTTTCAGGAATTAATGCATATAAAACATCAATGAGATAATACACAAAGGGAATATTGTATTTTTTAGCTAATTTAGAGCCAGTATAAGCATTCAATAACCCTAAAGCCATAATAAGATCAGGTTTAAAATCTTCAATCTGATTTTTAATCTCGTTTCTATGAGTGAAATACAAAGATATATAATTTAATCCTGGTTTTTTTATAAAACTTGGGCGAATAACTTGAATATTTGCTTCTTGTTTTACTTTTGAAATATTATCATGAATCTCTCTATGGAAAATGAATCCTTTTGAATCATCTTTAGGCCAATCAATAGGATAATCAATAACTTTAACCTCATGTCCTCTTAAAACCATCCTATCCATCAAATGATGCTGTTGATGAGGATTTCTCTTTAACCAATCAGATTCCTGAACTACTAAAATTCTCATAAGAAACAAACCCTATAATTAATATAAATCTATAAAATATCAAATAAGTTTAATTTATGTCAAATTCTTTCAAATCATATAAAAAAAGAATTACTTAGATATATTATTATATATTGTAAGTTTTTATTTAAATATATTAAATAAATAAAATATGAAATATAGAAATTATATCAAAGAATTTAAGTAATATGTAAATTAAATATTAAATTTCTTATAAAAACTAATAATTATCCATTTGATTAAAAAAAATTAATAATAAGATAATTAAAAAAATTAGTAAATAATAATTAACCTCATTAAAAAAAAATTAATAGATAATAGTTATTTATTTGATTAAAAATAGAATTAAAATAACTATTAATTAAATCAATACTTTATAAAATTAATAATATTAAAATAACTATTAATTAAATCAATACTTTATAAAATTAATTAAATTTAAAAGATGATAGTATGAGAATTTGTCTTTATGGTGCTGGAAGCAATAAAATTGATAAAAATTATGTAGATATATCATATAAATTAGGTGAAGAAATAGCAAAAAGAAAGCATGACCTTGTATTTGGTGGTGGAGATACCGGAGTCATGGGAGCTGTTTCTAAAGGTGTAATCAATAAAAATGGAAAAGTTTTAGGAATCGCACCTGAATGGATGGAAGAATTTGAAGGAATTTGTAAAGAATGTGATAAATTTATTTATACTTCTACAATGGATGAAAGAAAAAACTTATTTTTAAAACATTCTGATGCTTTTATAATTGCTCCAGGAGGATTAGGCACATTAGACGAATTTTTTGAAATTGTTACATTGAAGAAATTAAAGGTTCATAATAAGCCTATAGTTCTATTTAATATTAATCATTTTTATGATAGTTTACTTAAAATGATTGATTTTATGATAAAAGAAAAAACAATTCCTGAAGATGATAGAAAATTAATTGAAGTATGCTATTCAATAGAAGAAACCCTGAACTATATTGAAGAAGAATATTGATTAAATTAATGAATAAAATAAAAAAAGAATTAACTTAGCACTATATCGAATAAAATAAAAAAAAATAGAATTAAATGATCTCCATATCGAATAAAATAAAAAAAATAGAATTAAATGATTTCCATATCATTTAAAGATTTTATTTTATTATCGAAATCATTGAGTTTCTTAGCAAGACCAGTGAAATAAGGAATATAAACTTTAGAAAAGGCTATTCTATCAGGATTACCACCATCATTAGAAATTCTATCTTTTAAATTATCAATTTTCCTTTCAACCTCATCATACATTAAATCTCCAGGATATTCTCCAATAAAGATACCATCTGCACCATTTTCAAGGGCAAATAAGATATGTCTCGGCCTTACACGATTTACAGAATGAACTTTAATAATATAGATAGAATCTGGATAAGAAAGTCTATTTACACCAATATTATCTGCAGCAGTATAGCCTATTTGATCCAAGAATACTAAAATCCTTCTCTCATCATATTTTTTATTTTTTAAAGCTCCTTCAATCGTTGCAAATATCTTTTCATCAATATTTCCATTTATGGTAATAGCATGATTGTCACAGGCATACATACACTTCCCACATCCAGAACAAGACATTGGATCTATATAAATAGACTCATCCTCTATAGACATTGCTTTAAATTTACATGTATGAATACAATTTCCACATAAAACACATTTTTCATCATCGATTACACCAATAAATGGTTCTATTTCAATACCTGTATGAATGTATTCAGATACTTTAGCAGCAGCTGCATTAGCTTGCATAATGGAATCAGTTATATCCTTTGGACTTTGAGCAGTGCCACAAACAAAAACACCTTTAACATCAGTAGCAACTGGTTTTATTTTAGGATGAGCCTCTTTAATAAATAAATCTTCAGTTTTGCTAATATCTAAAATATCTGCAATCTCTTTTGTACCTTCAGAAGCTTCCATAGCAGTAGATAGAACAACCATATCTGCTTCAATTTCTAAATATTCATTTTTAAGAGTATCTTCCACCCTTACAATGAAATTATCTCCCTTTTTAACTACTTCCCCAGGTCTACCTCTTACAAACCTTACCTCATTTTCTTGAGTATGTTTATAATATTTTTCAAACATACCTGGTGTTCTCATATCAGTATAACAGATAAGAACATCTGTTTCTGGATGTTTATGTTTTATAATATTGGCATTTTTTAATGCAACAGTACAACAAACTTTCGAACAATATCTATGTCCACCTGGTTTTTCATCTCTTGAACCAACACATTGAATCATTACAACACGTTTTGGAACTTCACCATTAGATTTTACTAATTTCCCCTTTGTAGGGCCATTTACTCCTGTAATACGGCCAAGTTCGCTTTGAGTGATAATGTCATCATATCTTTGATAAGAATATTCAGGCCTATTATCTAAATTAAATAGCTGATGACCTGTAGCTATAATTACAGAACCAACATTTAAAGGAATCTTCTCAGATTTATCTCGTAAATTAATAGCTTTCATAGAACATTCTTTTATGCATTTTCCACATTTTATACAACTATTAGAATCAATAACATATGATTGAGGATATGATTGTCCAAAAGGTCTGTAAATAGCTTTTCTCATAGATAAACCATCATTCCAGTTATCAGGAACTTCAACTTCACAAGCTTTAGCACATTTACCACATGTAATACATCTTTCACTATCAACATATCTTGGTGACTGTTCTATAATCAAATTATAATTTCCAGCTCTCCTTAGAGCATCAACCACCTTAGCATTTGTAATAATTTCAATATTGTCATTCCAAACGATTTCATTTACCACCGGATTTAACAGACACATACCACATTCTTCAGCTATTTTTACAGGAGAAAATACTTTACCAATCTTAGCCATATTCCCTCCAATAGATGGTGATTGTTCGATGATAGTAACTTTAATTCCCTGTTTAGCAAGAGAAAGAGCTGCATTCATACCTGCAATTCCACCTCCAATAACTGCAACTGCATCAGGAGTTTGACAATGAATGGAATCTATAGCTTCAGCTTGCTTAACCTTTTCGATTGAAGCGTTAATAAGATTTATAGATTTATTAGTTGCCTTTTCACTGTCTTCATGAATCCAAGAGCATTGTTCACGAATATTAGCCATATCCATCAAATAAGGATTTAAAGGTTGAACATAATCTTGAAAGGTTTTTTCATGACTAATTGGAGAACATGCAGCTACCACTACACGATTTAAGTCATGTTCAAAAATTGCATCCCTAATTATTTTACGCCCATTTAAAGAACATAGATTTTCAAACTCTTCAACAACATCAACATCTAAAGTTGATTTTATATCATCAATATTAACTATATCTGAAATATTGCCTCCACAATGACATAAAAACACTCCTACTTTTAAATCTTTAGTCACAAGCCAGCCTCCAAACATTATTTACAAGAAATAAATTTAATTTTGAATTAATCATTGAATCTCCTCTAAATCATCAGCTACAGAACCCTTAACATCAGCTAAATCACCAGCCACAGAACCCCGAACATCCTCCAAATCACCAGCTACAGAACCCCGAACATCCTCCAAATCACCAGCTACAGAACCCTTAACATCAGCTAAATCACCAGCTACAGAACTCCTAACATCAGCTAAATCACCAGCTACAGAATCTTTAATTTCAACTAAATCTTTTATTACAGAATCAATAGGAACTGTATGTGCCTGTACACCTATTACCTCTTCAAAGTCTGCACCTATAACAATAGCTATAAATTGGGAAATATTCAAGTGAATAGCATTAAATTTTCTACCTTCCCTTCTAGATATTAAATCTTGATATCTGTCAAATTGAATATGGCAATTAGGGCATAAATGAACTAAAATTTCAACTTTATCATCATCTAAGGATTTCATTTTATCTGCAGTAGCATTAAATGATAAATCTCTATTAGAATATCTTTGTCTGAATCCTGTACCACAAGTAGAGCCTTTATGATCATACCATCCAATTGTTTTACATCCACAAGCTTCAATCAATTCATCAAGAATATTTGGATTTCTCACTCCTGCAATTGTATCTTCATAATGCACTTTACAATAATGGCAGCCATGATGAGTAGCTATATTATATTTGCTTAAATCATATTTTATATGTTTAGAGATTTCTTCCTTTTTATTATAAAGAATGTCTACAACATGAAAAATATTTTCACTTGGTTTTAAATCATCCTTTTCATATTTGAATTTTGATAAATTAGACTCTTCAAAAACATCGTTAATTTTTTCACGAAATTCCTCATTGTTATTTAATAACTTAACTGATTTTTTATTAATGGCATAACAAGTTGCACACATCATAACTAAATTTGGACGTCCCAAGTTTTGAGCTATTTTGAAATTACGTGCTCCAATAGCTGAAGTAGATAGTTGATCAAAGACATCAGAATAATGCCCTAAACCAGTACAACAGGTTTGTTTGTCTGAAATCTCATAATCAATACCTAATTTCTCAAAAACATATTTAGTAGAAGATTCAATACCTGGATACTCTACACTTACAAGACAACTTTTAAATAATAAAATATCTTTATCTGGAATATCTTTCATATTTTATCCTCTTGAGATTTTCTAATTTCATCCATTCGAGATTTGAATCCAGTATTAGTTAAAATAATACTCACCTCATCAATAACATCTTCAGATGGAAATAAAGGACCTAAATTCAATTTATTCCTAATATCTACTAAATCTTGTCTAAATTCCCACCAACCATCAACATCATCTTTAATATCTTCAAAGAATGCTTCAGGAATAGCACCTATAGCTGCATTAAAATAGCTATCTGCAAAACCTAAATAATCATAGAGCTTTTCATAAGCAATACCTTTAGAAATAGCATTTTGTTTAAGAATTTGATTTATTTCACAAACACTATTTCCAACAGGACAAACACTGTGACAAGTATAACAATAAAAACAGTTCCAAATATCCTCTTCTTCCAAAATAGCTTCATCACCATTTAAAACTCTTTCTATAATATCTCTGGGATTATAGCTAGAATGGCGAGCTGCAGGACAAGTAGAAGTGCACATACCACATTGTACACATTTTAAAACCCCATTTTCTTTTGTATTCTTATCATGAGAGATAATATCTACAGCAAATTCAATAGGATTATTGTTAATCAATTCTTTATTCATAAAAACACCTAAATAAAATAATACCATTAATTACCCAATAAAAAACACCTAAAACTAAGTATAAACAAGATAAATATAACTAATAAACACCTAAAACTAAGTATAAACAAGATAAATATAGCTAATAAACACCTAAAACTAAGTATAAACAAGATAAATAATAGAATTAAATACAAACTAATCAAATAATTTATAATTTAAACTCCTGATTTTCAATTAAATCTTTCAAATGAGAAGATAATTTATCTGCTCTAAGTAAATCAGATTGTCTACATACAATAGGAATATTATGAACCTTATCATCAATTTTTAATTTTAAACTACCAGTATTCATATTAAAGCTATCACCTATACAATAATGTGAACAGATTCCACAACCAAAACACCTATATAAATCTAATTTCTTGTCATTAAACGCATTAGTTGGACATATCTCTTCCACCCTACAGATATCACAATTAATACAGTCGGATTCAATAAATTTCGGCCTTAAATCATAAGCATCCCAAACTTTAGAATAATCAGTTTTAGATAATGGCAAGTGACGGCCTCTAATATCCATTACTCCCAATTCAATATCTTCATTTACGACTAATAAATTATTATAGATCTCTTCATTTAATACAGGAATCGGGATAGCTACAGTATCGTAAACCTCCCCACCTTCACCAGTTTTAAAGCCACCAATATATTGAGAATCCATATCTTTAATATTTCCACTTAGCATCAGATTTGGTTTTTCTTGTGAGCTTCTAGTTCCTTCACCAAGAACATAAGCTTCAGCACCATTTAAAAGAATCTTGGTTCCTGCCTTAATAATATTTAAATCCGGATCATTTTGAATAGGATTAAAATCACCACAACCAGAGAAAGTATAGGTGGAAAAATTACCTTCTAAAGGAATAGCTCCAAAAATAGAAGATACAGCTTCATCTGAAGGATTTGTAAAAGAATTGTAATTTTTAAATGCCATACGACTTCCTATCAGCTGACCTCTAATCAATTCATTAATATTTGTTTTAGATTCAATAATTTCTCCTTCAATTGTTTCAACTTTAACTTCAATATCTTTAGCTTCAAGAAGGTCTTTTAAAAGGAAACCTCCGCCATAAAAGGGATTTTCTAAAGATTTTGCAGTTCCATGAAGAATTAAATCTACAGAACCTAACCATTCATTAGGACAAGGTCCAACATTAGCTGGAACGCCATTTAAATAGATATTCTTAGCTCTCATAAATTTACCAGGTTCTGAAATAATGAAATTAAAAATAGCTGCAGTTCCACTCATTACACCACAAGTTCCTGTGGTTACTACATCTACTTCTTCAAAGCTTGGTGTTTTATCCTCTTTAATTAGTTTTTTAAACTCTCTAACAGTGAATATATTAGCCTCATTATTTTCAATCTTTTTATTTATCTCCTCAATTGTCCTTTCTTTCATATAATCCCTTCTTAAATATCTCTAAATATAAATTATAAAAATGATTATTTTTTATAGTTTTCCTAAAGTGTCTCCCCTTAATCCTCTCCTTAAGGTTTCAAGAGAAGTGATATCATCAGTAGAAACATTACCTAAATTGACAGAATTTCCAAGTTTTAAAATGAAAAATACTTGTTGGTCTTTATTTGGAGCCTCCCAAAGAATTTTATCTTTATCAAAATTACCAACAATATAGTCTATTTCATCATCTTTTGCCTTACCTGATGCATCAAATATCCCTATATCTTTTCCACCTTCACGAGCTTCTACAATAACTAAAGAAGAACCTGCATCCAATTCACTTTGCATAAGATCAATCCTTTCATCTAAACTCAGTTGTTTATCTAAATTAGGGTCCTTTTTTCCAACTTCTGATAAGATTTTAAATCCTTCATTTTTAGCTAATTCAATAGATTCTAATTTATTTTCATGAGGAATATTTATAGATCCATCAGATATTTCAATAGTTTCAAAGCCTAAATCATGTGCTTCTTTGAAAAAATCATCTAATTTATTATTTTTATATGCAATTTCAAATAAAGTTCCTCCAGTATATGGAACAATATCAAATGATTTATACATTTCAACTTTATCTTTTATTATATCTCTATCATGTACAATGGAAGTTCCCCAACCAAACTTTAAAAAATCCACATATTCCCCAGAAATCTTCATAAGACTTTCAGCGTTTTCAAGCCCTAAGCCCTTATCTAAAACCATTGTTAATCCATTTTCTCTTGGTTTATTCTCTCTTTCAATATCTAATAAAAAATTAAATGATTTCATAATATTCCTCCTTAATAAACTTTCTATTAATAAATTAATAAACTCTAAAATCCTAAAGTTGAATAAAGATTCCATAATAAATTAATAAATTCTAAGATCCTAAAATAGAAAATTAAAAAATTAATGATATATATTAAATTTAATAAATAAAGAATATATAAACTTTATTAATTACAAAAAATATGTTAATTTTTTATTACATAAAATAAAATAATTTTATAACATTTTAACCTATTTAACTAATTAATCATCAATTAAAAATGATAAAAACATATTGCAAAATTATAAAAAAATATAATTAAAAAATAAAAGATAATTAATTTAAATTAAAATATCAATAAAAATTATAGGTTAATAGTAAAAATAAAACTAATAAATGCTTTATTCTTAAATATAAAAATATTATAACTAGTAATGAAAAAATAAGAAAAAAATAAATTGTACTTATAAACTTACATAAAAATAATATTTTTTATATAAAAATATTAGATATTGCAAATAGAAAGCATTTAATAAAGAAATATATTGAAATAAATATGTCTCAATAAACTAACATAAAAGAACTAAAGAACTTACATTAATGAAGCAATAAGATTACAATTTAAAAAACTAAAATTAAAATTAAAGAAAAATAATGGAAGATATCATTAAACTCATATTTAAAATTTCACATATCTTCTTAACTAATTCAACTTTATAAACACTATAATTATCTAAAATAATATAAATCCTAGGTCCTGAATAAGAATACTGTTAAATTACTTTCTTTATCAATATTTTCAAAAGAATTTTACGATTTATTGAATCAATTCTTCATTTATTGTCTAAATTTTCCTTTCTACTTTGTTTTTCCAACTTTAATGCTAATCAACAGTTGTTAATTGATTATTTTCAATATTTTTCATTATTTTTATTTATAAAATCTTTTTTTAGTAGAATTTTTTTCTAAAATTTCTTGTTGAATTTGATCTGAAGACAAATCAGAATCCAAGAAAAATTTATTTAATAAAAGATCTTAAAACTGGTATTTCACTATTTGCTATCTTAATTTCAATAAAAAGCCTTTGCTATATCATAAACTTTTAGATGTTTCTGAAATAGTTAAACTATGATTTCCCATTAATGCAATTAGAACCTATAAAGCATTGCCTTTAAATTTATAAGGATTTTTCTTTGCTAAATTTTTTGAAACCCTTTTTTTTACATACTGATTTTGAAAAATTGGCTTGATTTTGAATTGCAGAATCATCAAAAAAAAGACTATTTTTTCATCTTTTTTTAGTTAAATCAATAACTTTTCAATCTTTCTTTTAAAATTCCTTTAGCATTTTTCAGTTGCTTTATAAAGAAAAGGGATAAACTTTATTATAATTAAATCCACACCCCCCTAATTATCTCACTATATCAAATAATACAAACATGACCTGATTCTTCACCTTTTATAAATCATACAAATAAATAAAAGCCTTATTAATAAATTTTATGATAATATTTATATCCTTTAACTAAACCTTCTATTTCTTTAGTGCTTAAATATTGTTATAAATGTATTTCTTCCAACCATAAATTACTATTTTATAATTTACTATTTAAAAAAAGTTTCATAATTTACTATAACATGGAATAAATGAAGTTATATTTGAAAAAAATAAGCCTAAAAATTTTTCACAAAAAAAAAGAAATTAGTTTTGACCTACAATCAAACTATAAAAAAAAAGAAAGTAGAGGTTTTAAAATAAAACCTCTTATTTTTTAAATCTTCTAAATGGAACAAACAAAACAAAAATAACCATAATAAATATAGCTAAAGGATTACCTGTAGGTTTCATACCAATAGAACCTCTATATACATAGTTATTAGTGTTACTAGCAGTAGAATTATCAACAATCCTATCAGACCCATTAGTAACATTCAAAGTGACATTATTATTAGTAGCATTAACAGTACCATTACCAGTCTCATTAGACATAACAAGAACATCATTAACAACAGTACCATTAGATTTACCATTAACAAGGAACACAAGTTTTAAAGTTGCACTAGAACCACCATTCAAAGCACCAACAAGAGTCCAAACATTACCAGCCTTAGTCCACTTATTAGTATTCCAGCTATTGTTAATTAAAGTTAAACCCTTAGGAATCAACTCACTAACACTAACACCATTAGCACTAGTAGAACCAACATTAACTACAGTAATAATATAAGTAACCTTATCACCAACATTAGCAACACTCTTATCAGACACCTTAGTAACTCTCAAAGTGACATTATTAAGACTAACATTATTATTAGTAGCATTACTAGTACCATTACCAGTCTCA
>NZ_FOTL01000027.1 GCF_900114585.1 Methanobrevibacter olleyae
TTTGATTTAAATGATTATTATGAAGCTGAAAAAGAATTACAAGGTTTAATTTATCGTAAAAATGAATTTCATAATGTTATTTATGAAATTATAAGAAAATTTATTGTTTCTAGGTATAAAAGCTTTATTTATCATTTAAAAGATAAGAAAATTGAGAGAACAACTAATAAGCTTGAAAATGCTTTTCAAAAAACTATGCCTAAATCAAGAAAAAGAACTTTTAAGACTATTCGTGGTGTTTTAAAGAGAATTTATCGCAGAGATTTGATTTGGAATGAAAATCGAAAACTTAATCAAGTTCATCAACAAAGTTTTTGAAAGAGCCTCTCTAACTTTTTAAGGATAAATTAAAATAGCCTTTTTTAATAATTTATTGATTATAGAATTTTTAGCATAGAATCTTTATTATAGAATTTTTAGTTTTAATATATTAGAATTAATTATTAATTTAAAAAAATTTCAGAAAATACTTAATTATTTTTTAATTAATTATTTCCAGTTTTAAGATTAGAAATATATTTAAATTTAGCTTCTCAGCATAATTATTTAAAAAAGATAAACTTTATATGTTATAAGAATAAAATAACTTATTGTTACTAAAACTATTGTTGCTAAAACTTTTTAACATTAATTTTATAACCTTTAGGAGGTTTTATTATGGCATTTAAAGATTTATTTAAATTTAAACAAGGACAAACTACTTTTATATTTGTAGGTGGAAAAGGAGGAGTAGGAAAAACTTCTATCTCTTCAGCTACTGCATTATGGTTAGCTAATCAAGGTAAAAAAACATTAATTGTATCAACTGATCCTGCTCATTCATTATCCGATTCTCTTGAACTTAGAATTGGACATTATCCAATTCAAATTAATGAAAACTTATTTGCAGTTGAAATTGACCCTGATAAGGCAATGGAAGAAAAACAAAGAGCTTTAGAAAATCAAAAATCTGTAGCAAATCCTGACCAATTATTAGGACTTGACTTTTTAGGGGAACAAATGGATTTAGCTTCTGCATCTCCTGGTGCTGATGAAGCAGCTGCATTTGAAGTATTTTTATCTGTGATGACTTCTAATGAATATGATGTCGTAGTGTTTGATACTGCACCAACTGGACATACCCTTAGATTATTATCTTTCCCTGAAGTTATGGATTCATGGGTAGGTAAATTGATGAAAGCTAAAGCAAAATTAGGAACTGCAGCAAATGCTTTAAAAAATATTGTTCCATTTATGGATGCAGATAATGATTTACAATCTAGTAAAGAATTGGAAGAAACCAAAAAACAAATTGATGAAGCTAAGTCTGTTTTATCTAATCCTGAAAGAACTAGTTTTAAAATGGTTGTTATTCCTGAAGAAATGTCTATTTATGAATCAGAAAGGGCTATTGAGGCTTTAAATAAATATGGCATTATAACTGATAGTATTATAGTCAATCAAGTGATGCCTGATATTTCAGATTGTGATTTCTGTCATTCAAGATACATGTTACAACAAAAACGTCTTGCATTGATTGACCAAAAGTTCAAAGATCAAGTTGTAGCTGAAGTTCCTTTATTTAAAGATGAAGTTAAAGGTCAAGAAAAATTATTAAAATTAGCTGAAATCCTATATGAAGAAAAAGACAATGATGAAGTACAACAGAACATAATCCAATTATAGGATTATATTCTACTTTTTTCTATTTTTACTATTTTTACTTATTTTTAATTATTCTTTCTATTTTTATTTATTTTTACTTATTTTTACTATTTTTAATTATTCTTTCTATTTTTACTATTTTTACTTATTTTTTCTATTTTATTATTTCAATATTTCTTATTATTTAATAGCATACTTTATATTCTAGAAATACTATAAATTTATTTGTAGTTTAATTATTATTTTCAAAGTTTTTCAAATATTTAATATTTCAAATTTAAATTCATATAAATTATTTTAAATATTAAATATTATTTCTAAGTTTTTGCTTTTTTTTAAATGAGGGTTATTTTTAATTATTTTCTAAAAAGGAGACTATTAATGAACCCCAATAATTTAAAACTAAAAGAAATAATGAAATTTAATCCTGAAGAAATATCTGATGATGATATGGTGCTATTTGTTAATGAATTCATGAGTTCTAATTTAATCATGTTATGTGAATTAGATTATGAAATTGAAGTAATTAATGAAGAAAATCAATACTTAAGTTTTGATGATTTTAGTGAATTTAATATTATAAGACTTGAAGATGATGAGGGTAATGAATTTATTCCATTATTTACAGATGATGATGAAATTTTTGACTTAGAAGTTCCAGGTTATGGTATTGTAATCTCTATGAGTGATTTAGCTAATTTATTATTTGATAATCCTGAAAATAATGAAAATTTAGAAGGCTTAATTTTAAATCCTTTTACAGATTATGCAGCTTCAATTCCTTATTCTTCTTTACTTGGAATGTTTAATCTTATAGAATGTGATGATCCTGACTGTAATCACGAAGATCATAATTAAAATTAGGTTTTTTCTTTTTTAATTCTTCTCTGTTTTTCTCTTATTTTTTATTTTATAATATTTGTTTCCATTTTTAATTTTTTTTAATTGGTCTCTGTTTTTCTTTAATTTTTTATTTCATTATCTAAACATTATTTTACTTCTTTACAAATACAATATTTACAAGTATAATACTCATTACTTCTCATTTTTAATTCTTCTTTTATATCACAATAGTAATTAATCTTATTATTCTTTTCTTCTTTAAAAACGGTCTTACCATTACTAAAGTCCATTCCCACAGGGTGTAATGGCTTTCTAGCTATTAAACTTAAATACAAACAAATAGATTCAATGAATTTTTTAAAAATTTCTTCACTTTCAGGGGAACAGCCATCAAAAAATTTAGCTATTTCTTTTTTAATGCTATATATTTTCTTATCGGAAATTTCAATATTCTCCTCACTTTCCTCATCAATATTTAATGAGATAATCTCTTTATAGTTTTCAATATTATAAGCTGACACTTGTTTAGATATTGGGTTAATGTCTACCTTTTTCACTTTTTCTTCTAAAACCTTTATATCGTAATCTTTGATATTTTCTTTAATTTCTTCTAATAGATCTCGTGTTTTCATTTTAATCACTTATATTGCTTATTTATAAATATTTAAAATATTCAATATTATAATTCTGTATATCTAAAACATTCATGAATGTGGTTATTTATTATTCCAATAGATTCTAAATAAGAATAAATGATTGTAGTTCCTACAAATTTCATTCCTCTTTCCTTTAAATCTTTAGCTATTTGATTTGAAAGTGGGGAATTAGTTTGATAATTTTCTTCACTATCTTTTAATATTTGATTATCTGTAAAATGCCAAATATAATTAGAAAAAGAACCGAATTCTTCCTGTATTTCTATAAAGATATTTGCATTATTAATTGCAGCATTTATCTTTCCTTTATGTCTGATTATTCCTTTATCGTTTCTCAGTTCTTCTATTTTATCTTCATCGTAATTTGCCACTTTTCTAACATCAAAGTTATCAAAAGAATTTCTAAAGTTTTCTCTTTTCTTAAGTATTGTAATCCATGCAAGCCCTGCTTGAAATGATTCAAGAACAAGCATTTCAAATAATTCTCTATCATCGTAGGTAGGTACTCCCCATTCTTTATCATGATATTCTACATAAACATCATCTACATCTTCAGCCCAAGAGCAACGTTTTTTATTCATAGAATCACTTTAAATAAGCTTAAAATTTTAATTTAATAAGATTTTATTTAATTAAATTTAATCTAATAAGTTTGAGTAAATTTTTATTAGATAAATTCATTGTTTTATTAAATATTTGTTTTTAAATTATTTATTATTTTATTTTAAAAATTATTTATATTAATTTTTTTTAGTGATGAGGTCAATCATTTTTTTCTTTAAAAATTATTTATATTAAAAAATTAAAATAATAATCATATGTTAATTAATGCAGATTTACATACTCATAGTTGTTTTTCAGCAGCTACTTCAAAGGACATGGTAATTAGCAATATAGCTCCAAAGTCTCGTGAAAAGGGATTAAACTTAGTTGGTACTGGGGATGCTTTTCATCCTAAATGGTTAGATATTATAGAAGAAAGTACAGACTATAAGGGAGATGGAATATATTCCCATAAAGATTGTGATTTTGTTTTAACAACAGAGGTAGAGGCTAAACATAAAATTCATCATTTAATTATTTTGCCGAATATTGAAGTTGCTCGTGAATTGTCTCATAAATTAGTATCTTCCAATAAATATATTGATGGAAGACCAAGAAGTCCTTTAAGTGGTGCTGAACTTTTAGAGCTTGTTAAGGAATATGATTGTATGATTGGACCTGCTCATGCATTTACTCCCTGGACAGGTATGTATAAAACTTATGATAGTATTTATGATTGCTATGGGAAGAAGCCTGACTTTGTGGAATTAGGTTTATCTGCAGATACTGATATGGCTGATACTGTAAAAGAACTATCTGATTTTGTATTTTTAACTAATTCTGATGCACATTCTCCATGGCCTCATAGATTAGGGAGGGAGTTTAATCAAATAGAGATGAAAGATATTTCATACTCTTCACTTCAAAAAGCATTAAAACATAAGGATGTTAAAGCAAATTATGGCCTTCTTCCTAATTTAGGAAAGTATCATATGACTGCATGTACTAATTGTTACAAAATCATAGATCCTGAAATTGCAAAGTCTAATAATATGAAATGCTCTTGTGGAGGAAGAATTAAAAAGGGAGTAGATTTTAGAATTAGTGAAATTGCAGATTATAAGAACGCCAAACATCCGAGCTTTAGGCCTCCTTATGTTCATTTAATGCCTCTTGCTGAAATTATTAGTATGATTTACGATAAAGGAATCACTACTAAAACAGTTCAAAGGACTTGGCAAAGATTAATTGATTCATTTGGTCCTGAAATAGATGTTTTAATAAATACTCAATTAGAAGATATTTCAAAAATAGATGATAAAATAGCCCTTGGAATAGAAGGATTTAGAAATAAAACACTTGATGTAGTTCCTGGAGGTGGAGGAAAATATGGTGAAATACATTTTAGTGAAAGAATAGATGAGCCTAAGCCTAAATCTGAGAAAATACTTACTTTAGATAATTTTTAATCTTTTCTTAACCTTATAAGAATTTATTTCAGATGATTTATAGTCTTTTTTTATTTATTATTTTTAATTCCTTAATTTTAGATTTAATATTGTAATTAGAATTATAAATAGTTACAATGATTGGATATTTTTTAAAATAGAAATTTAAACAGGCTTGGCGGGATTTGAACCCGCGGTCTTTAGATTAGGAGTCTAACGCCTTATCCAAACTGGGCTACAAGCCTATTATAATTGATTTAGAAGCATTTAAGATATATTAAGCCTTCTTATTTTCTAAGATTATGATAAAAAAATAGTTAAAAATAGTAATAGAGCGGACCCGCCGGGATTTGAACCCGGGACCTTCGGATTAGAAGTCCGACGCCCTGTCCAGCTAGGCTACGGGCCCTATATACAACATTTAATATTATGTTTTTTATGATATATAAAACTATTGGTAAACTTTTTGTTTGCTTTTTTATTAATTTAAATAATTTTTTTTTAAAAAATAATCTTTTAATAATGTTATATTTTTTAAATATTATTAATTTTTTAATAATTCAATTAAGCACTTAAAAAATAAAAAAAATTAAATTAAATGAATAATTTAATTTTTTATATGAAAGTATTTATTTACTGTCCTCATCAGTTGAATTACTGGTTTTATTGGTTTTAGTTGAGTTTTTAGACTTATTATCATCTCCACCATCATCCTTTCCTGGTGAAACTTCATTACTCCATGCACCTTCTAAAATTTTACCAGTACCTGATCCAACAAGTGCATAGCCAGTATTACCTTTAGAGTCTTTTAAAAGACAAGTGTAATATCCGCGAGAATTATATTTTACACTATAACACCAGGAACCTTCCCATCCAGCATTTTCAGCTATTTTTTTAGCTTTTTCAGGACTGATATTGTGTTTAGTTGTAGAACTTGAGCTAGAGCCACTACTGCCACTTGAGTTAGCACTACCACTACCACTATTTGTACCATTTCCAGTTATTCCTGTTCCGTTTCCACCAGTGGAGTTATTTCCTATTCCAGTATTACCTTTTTCATCAGGTGTAAATCCTGAAAGGTCATTAAATACATTATTACTATCATTAATTAATCCATATGCTGTTACTCCTGCAGCAATACATAATACGATTATTACAGAAATAATAATGCTTGAATTATCCATATTTTCACCTCTTATAAAAAGATTCAATATTTTTTAAGATAATTATATATAAATTTAAAAATCATTTTTCATAAATTCAAAATCTTTTTAACAAAAATATTATCAAAATATTTTTTAATTTTTTAAATTGACAATATAGTATTTTATTTAGCAAAGCTATATTATAAATTTATTTATTTTCATTGTTTTTATGATTTTTTTAAAATTAGTTTTTTAGCTGATGTTTTATACTGGGGATATGATTTTTTTAAAATTAGTTTTCTTATTTTTATTATTTTAAATTTTATTTAAAAAAAGTTTTTAAGTTATTTTAATTTAAGTAATTATTTTAACTTTATTTTTTTATTTTTTTAAAAGAAATAAAAGGAATATAATTTAATTATATTCCACAATATTAATTAAGGACTATATTTTTCCTAAGTTTTTACCACTATAACTAATTGCTATTGCATCAACTACAGTTCCATTGGAATTTGCAATATAACAAATATATTGGGTTCCATCATCTTTAACATTACTGACATAAGCTCCTTCTTCACCAATAAAACCACTAGCTATGCTTTTTGCTTGACTGGAACTTATTTTACTTGGTTCTTGGTTCTGACTTGAGTTTCCAGAACTACTACTTCCAGATCCTCCATTTGAACTAGATGAACCAGAATTACTTCCTCCATTTGAGGAAGTTCCGCTTCCACCATTGTTTCCACTACTACTAGAACTTGAGCTTCCTGAAGTAGAAGCACCTGAATTAGTTCCATTCTTTGAATCAGTACCTAAATCACCTATTCCATTATCACTAGGACTTGAGCTTTCTGGTGAGAATCCAGTTAAATCATTAAAAACTGTATTTTCACCTTCGCTTATTCCATAAGCAGTTACTCCTGCAGCAATACATAAAACGATAATTACAGATATAATTATATTGGAATTGTCCATTTTTTCACCTCCTTCATTTGGAAGATATTTATAGATAAAACTTTAAATTATTTTTTTAATTTATTTTTTAAATATTTATTAAAATTAAAAAATCTTAATACTTTTTATTTTTTAAATATTTATTAAAATTAAAAACTCTTAATAATTTTTATTTTTTAAAATATTTGTTGAATTAAAAATTCTTAATAATTTTCATATTATTATTAGTTCATTATCTTAAATATATTTTTTCATAAATTTTTGCATTGTTTTTCATTTATTTTTATGCTGTGAAAAGTAAAAATTTAAAAAATTTGTCATTCTTATTTGTCATGATTTATCATTTTAATTTTTTAGCTTAACCTAATTAATTCAATTTATTTAATGCCTATGTTCTTGTTTTCTTTCTATTTTCTTAATTCTTAATGAATTTTATTTCCTTTCCTGATATTTAGGCCAACCTAAAAAATAAAAGTATTTAAATCTTTCTTTTTGATTTTAAAAGTTTAATTTATATTAGTTTACTGTAATATATATTAACGTTAGTTTCTAACTTTTAAAATTTTAAATAAAATAAGAGGTGACACATTTGAGCGATAAAATAGTTATATCCCCAACATCTCGTCAAGAAGGTCATGCAGAACTTGTCATGGAAATTGACGATGAAGGGATAGTTACCAAAGGTAGATACTTCAGTATCACACCTGTCAGAGGCTTAGAGAAAATGGTTACAGGTAAAGCACCTGAGTCTGCACCAGTTCTTTGTCAAAGAATCTGTGGGGTATGTCCAATACCTCATACAATGGCATCTGTTGAAGCAATGGATGACTCTTTAGACATTGAAATTCCAAAAGCAGCGGCATTGTTAAGAGAATTAACAATATCTGCTTCTAACTTAAACAGTCATGCAATTCACCATTTCTTAGTTGCACCTGACTTCGTACCTGAGGATCTTTTCAAAACTGCAGTTGACAGTGTTGGAACAATTAGGAAAAATGCACAATATGTTGTAGATATGGTTGCTGGTGAAGGTATCCACCCATCTGATGTCAGAATTGGTGGTATGGCAAGAAACCTTTCAGAACTTGCACGTAAAAAATTATACACCAGACTTAAAGCATTAGTCCCAGTATTAGACAATCATGTTGAATTAATAACTAATTTAGTCCTTGAAAAGGATATTCCTGAAGGATTAGGTGTTATTGATGCTCCTGTATTTGCAAGTGATGTTGTTTACGGTAAAAGAGAATTCTTCGATCTTGATAGATTTACTGAAATTGTACCAGAATTATGGTATGATGATCCAGAAATTGGTAAAAGAGCATGTACTACTGTACCATTATACGATGGTTTAAATGTAGAAACTGGTCCTAGAGCAAGATTAGATAGATTCCAAGCTTACAAAGAAAGAGGTGTTGTAGCTCAACACTTAGCTAGAGCTCGTGAAATGAAAACTTACCTTTCCAGAGCTATTGCTATCTTAGATGAATTAGATACTTCTGCCCCTACTCTCGCAGATTTTGACCCAAGAGGTACCAATAAATTAGGTATAGGTGTAATAGAAGCTCCTAGAGGAACTGATATTCACTTAGCACAAGTAAAAGATGGAAAAACTGCATTTTACAGTGCTTTAGTACCAACTACTTGGAACATCCCAACTATGGGTCCTGCAACTGAAGGATTCCATCATGAATGGGGACCTCATGTTATTAGAGCTTACGACCCATGTTTATCTTGTGCAACTCATGTAATGGTAGTTGACGATGAAGATAAATCTATAGTCGAAAATAAAATGGTGAGAATTTAAATTAATTTATTTTAATAGGATGGAAATTTATGCCTTATGACACAGCAAGATTAGTAGTTGGATGTGGAAACATCTTGTTTAAAGATGATGGATTTGGGCCAACAGTTATTCATAAGATTGAAGAAAAACTTCAAAATGGGGAAATTGAAAAACCTGAAGATACTCAGTTTATTGATGCAGGAACTGGAGCAACACATTTTATCTTTTCCATGCCTGATGACAATTGGAAAAAAATAATTGTAATTGATGTTGTAGAATGGGATGCAGAACCTGGTACCCTTAGATATTTCAGTCCTTATGACATGCCTAAAGGTAAGTATGAAAATGCACATACATGGCCTGTAGAAGAACCACTTCATGATTTAGCGGATAGAGGCATTGAAGTTGTTATTGTTGGTTGTAAACCCGCAGAGATTACTGCACCTGATGTTGATTTGGGCCTTACAGAGCCGGTAGAGGCAGCTATTCCAGAAGCTATTGAAATGATATTAAAAGAACTTAATTAGGGGTTTAGCAATGCTTGCAAGAATTAAAAACAGTATTAGAAAATTTTTAGGCCTTGAAGCTAAACCGGATGAAGATGATGATGCAAAAGCTAAACTAAAACAAGAAATTAAAAAAGAAGTTGAAGCTCAATCCAAGCCTGCTGAAGATGCTAAAAAAGAAGCAGATGCTAAAAGAGCTGAAGAAGAGGCAAAACAAGCAGAATCATCTGAAATAACTAATGAATCTTCAACTCAGGAGGTTGAAAAAGTGGCTGACAAACCAAAAATAGGATATATTCACATGAGTGGTTGTACTGGAGACGGTATGTCATTAACTGAAAACTATGACATTCTCTCAACCTTACTCACTGATATGGTGGACATTGTTTACGGAACAACTTTAGTAGATTTATGGGAAATGCCTGAAATGGATTTAGCATTAGTCGAAGGGTCTGTCTGTTTACAAGATGAACACAGTGTAAAAGAACTTATGGAAGTAAGAGAAAAAGCAGGATTAGTTTGCGCATTTGGATCTTGTGCAATGACTGGTTGTTTCACTCGTTACTCACGTGGTGGACAATTAGCTCAACCAAAACATGAATCATTTGTACCAATTTCTGACTTAGTAAAAGTAGATTGTGCTATTCCAGGATGCCCAGCATCCCCAGAGATTATTGCAAAAGTTGTAGTTGCATTAATTAACGGAGACATGGATTACTTACAACCTATGTTAGATATGGCAGCATGCAACTTAGCGTGTGGTTGTGACTTACAAACAAATGTTGTAAGCAGAGCATTATGTACTGGTTGTGGAACTTGTGTATTAGCTTGTCCAACTAGAGCTCTTGAAATGATAGAAGGTAGACCTTCCCACAATAAAAACAGATGTATTAAATGTGGTGCATGTTCTACTCACTGTCCAAGAACATGGTTCCCTGAAGAGCAAATCAAAAAAGACTTAGGATTATAGGAGGATATTAAAATGGCATTCGGTACATATAAAGAAGTAGTATCTGCTAGAGCTACTGATAAACAAATCCAAAAAGTCGCACAAGATGGTGGAATCGTAACAGCTTTATTAACTTATGCTTTAGAGGAAAATATTATTGAAGGTGCAATCGTAGCTGGTGACACCGAAGATGCATGGAAACCAGAACCTACTATTGCAATGACTCCAGAAGAAATTATTGCAGCAGCAGGTACTAAATACACCTTCTCTCCAAATGCAATCAAATTAAAAGAAGCTGTAAGACAATATGGTCTTGAAAAGATTGGAACTGTAGGAACTCCTTGTCAAATAATGGGATTAAGAAAAATGCAATCTTATCCATTTTCTACCAGATTTGTTGCAGATAAAATTGCATTATTAATCGGTATTTTCTGTATGGAAAACTTCCCAAGAGATTCCTTAAAAACTTTTGTAGAAGGAAAAATGAATTCTTCCTTAGAAAATGTTAACAAGATGGATATTGGAAAAGGAAAATTCTGGATTACTGATCCTGAAAAAGAATCTGGACTTGCATTAAAAGAAACCCACGGATATGAACAAGCTGGATGTAACATTTGTCTTGACTATGTTGCAGAATTAGCTGATCTATCTACTGGATCTGTAGGTTCTCCAGATGGATGGTCTACTGTGTTCACTAGAACTGACAGTGGAGCAGACATCTTTACCGCAGCTGTTGAAGCTGGTGTAATCGAAACCAAATCTATGGATGATGTAAAACCAGGTTTAGAATTACTCGAAAAATTAACTAACGGTAAAAAGGATAAAGGTAGACAAGAGATTGAAAGAAGAGTTAATATGGGACTTTCAACTCCTTTCTAAACTCTTTTTTCTTTTTTCTTTTTTATTTAATTTCTTTATTCTTCTATTTTTTTTAAAATTTTCAACTATTTTTAACTATTTTTAAGTATTTTTCACTATTTTTAACTACTTTGAAATGATTTATCTTAATTTAGCATTTTTCTTTTTTGCACTGATTTCTTATTTTTAAAATTAGAACCATTTTTTAATTTAATCAAAATAATAATTAATAGTAATTAATAGTAATTAATAATAATTAAATAATAACTTGAATTATTTTTTCAGATTTAATCAAACAATTAATATATAATAAAATAAAAACTCTAATATAACATATACAATTATAATTTAATAATAATAATAAATTTGAATTTAGATTATCTGGGAAAATTATGAAGAAATTAAGTAAAATTGGTATATTATCATTTTTTATTATTTTAAGCATTTCTTTTGCAAGTGCTTCAGACTTAGATAATGATAATAATCAATATTGTATTAGCGAAAATATTATTAGTGAAAATAATATTCAAGAGATTTCTATTGATGAAGCTTCTGTTACTCAAGAGATGGGAGAGGATATCTCTTTAAATGAAAAAATAGAAAATAAGCCATCTTTTTCTAATTCTAATCAATTTTATGATGTAAATTATGATGTGGATTATAAAAATTCTGATTTAAGCTATAAAAATTGTGATGCGAGTTATATTGATAATATTGATAATAATTATAACGATTGTACTGATTATAATAATTATAATAATCGTAATGATTATAAAGATTATAATAATTATAATAATTATAATAATTGTAATAATTATGAGGTGTTTGATTCTCGCTTGATTGTTGATAATGAAATTAATGAAAAAAACTCTCAAAAAGGTCTTTTATCTTTACAGCCTAGTGAAAATATACATAAACTAAGCCCTAGTAATTATTCAAGATATTTCAAAAATTCTTATGTAAATACATCTATTGTTAAATCTGGAGATATTATTGATTTATCTGGTAATTTTAATAAAGTGAATTTTACATTTACAATTCCTTGCTCAATTACAAGTAGCTTAAATGATGCTTATCTTACTAACTGTGTAATTAAATATGAAAACCTTAACTCTACAACTTATTCAAATGTTTCTAATTTGAAATTTACAACAGATATTGAAAAACATCCATCTGTTTATATAGTTTATTCAAGCCATGTAAATGTTTTTAACTGTAATGCTTATTCTACTGGTGCAAATAGCAATCCAACTCTTTTAGTAGGTTCTAGATATTGTAATATTCACCATAATGTTTTTGAAACTACTTTTACCGGTTATATGAATATGTCTTGGAAACGTGCAGGTATTTTACTTGGTGAGTCTCATTATAATAATATTTATTCTAATTTTGTAACTGTTAAAGACTCAAATCCTATTTATTTAACAACTTATGGCTTTGATAAATCTAATTACAACAATATTTATAATAACACTGTCACATCTTCTGCTATTAGTGAAGAAACTGGTTTACATAATCCTTCTGCATGGGCTTATGGTATTCATATAATGGGAGATTATAATAGCATTATAAATAATACAATTTATAATCTGTATAGGGGAGTAGATTCGGAAGGTAGCTTTAACCAGATTATTGGCAACAAGATTTATAATTTAGTAGGAAGTTATTATGAAGGAAATAATGGTACTGATGGTGGAGATTATGGAATTCATGCCTCTTATAGTAATGTAATTATTAATAATACAATTCAGGATAGTAAAATAACCGGGTCTGCTATTTATATTAGTGTAAATTGCACTGCTTTAGATAATGTCATTCAAAATATATCTGGAGCAAATGCTATTGAATTTTCTATTTCTGGGTCCAATACTTTAGTGGATAATAATTTAATTAATATGACTTCAGGTAATGGTATTTACATTAGAGGAAATATGACAAATGTAACTTTATCTAAGAATATTATTAGCTCTCCCGATGCTACAGCTATTTTAATCAAGGCCTTGTCAAAAGCAAAGTATCCGGATTTTATTATCATTGAAAACAATATGATCCTTGATTTTAATAGAAGTGCTATTGATTTTTCAGATATTGAATCTAAGGCAAATATTAGCTCATTGAATAATTCTATTATTATAACTAACGCTACATTTTTTAATACATTTGACAATCAAGGATTCTTAAAAAATCAAAAATCTATTGACTATATTTTATTTAAAGGAATCTTCTCTAATTTGCCTATTGATTCAATCACAATTAATCAAAATATCTCTATTTTAGGTTTAGATTCTCAAATTATGGATATTCCTTTCATCATTAATTCTTCAAACATTAAAATTGAAAATATTTCATTAAATATTGGAAAGAGTATTGATGCTTTTTATTTAGATAATGTTGAGAATATAAGCTTTATAAATAATACTATAATTGTAGATTCTAAAAACTATGCTTTAGTTTTAAATAATTCAAAAATTAGCATGCTTGATAATTTCATTATTATTAATGATTATAATCCAGCTATATTAAATGATAACGCAAGTTATATTTTATATGGT
Source organism: Methanobrevibacter olleyae (assembly GCF_900114585.1). Classification (NCBI taxonomy): domain Archaea; kingdom Methanobacteriati; phylum Methanobacteriota; class Methanobacteria; order Methanobacteriales; family Methanobacteriaceae; genus Methanobrevibacter; species Methanobrevibacter olleyae. Next base: position 13,885 of record NZ_FOTL01000027.1, read on the forward strand.
GAAAATATTATTCAAACGTTATTTGATATTGATATTCTATCGCTTAATGATTCTATATTTAAAATCACGGTATATATTGTAGGTGATGATAATTATAATTCATTATTTAATTCGGAAGGAAAGTTTTATGATGATTTTGATATAACTATTGGAGATACTTTGAAAATTGCTAATTTAACTAATAAAACTATTAGAATTGATATACCATTAATCATTTCATCTTATAAAGATTCTATAATTAATAATTCCACTATAATATTGGAGGATATGGCTTCAAATACCAGTATCACTAATTTAAAATTTAAATTAGAAAACAATAGTATCAATAAAGATTTTTCATTTATTAGAATTAAAGATGGAGTATCTAACTTAATCATTGCGAATAATCAGTTTTATGTTTCTAATATTAGTGGTGAAGCTAGTTTATCTGCTGTTAAAATTCTTGGATTTGATGAGGGTGCTAGAAATATAAAATTATTAAATAATATTTTTAATTTATCTGCAGATTCAGCTTCTGTTTTAGCTATTTCTGTACTTAATGAAGGATTGGATAATTATAATGAAATTACAGATGCTTTATCAATTTTGAATAATGATATTTATATTTACAATAGTCATGAAGATGGTTTGGCTTATGGAATTAATATAGTAAACAGTAATAACTTAGAGATATCCTCTAATAATGTTTATTCTAATGGAAATACTGCATTTGGTGTTTATATTAGCAAAGTAACAAACTACATTATAAAAGAAAATCTTATTGATGTAAGTGGCTTTAATTATCAAAAATTTATTCATTATCTTAATTCAATAGATTTCAATAATGGATCTTATGATTTTAATATAGCTAGTTATATATCTGAGAATCTGACTAATACTGATTCAGCTATTTGTGTAGAAAATTGTCAAAATCCAGTATTAAGAACTAATGAGCTTTATGAAAACGGTGCTTTAGTAAGTGTCATTCATTCTAATAATCCTAGTCAAGATATTCAAAATATTATTAAAAGTTCAAGTAATGGGGATATTATTTATTTAGGAAACAATGTTTATTCTATTAAATATTCTTTAATAATTAATAAATCTATTAGTTTAGTAGGTGGAACTTTAGTAGATAATATTGATTCAAGTGGAGGGGGCTTATTGGATAATATTAATTTAGAAAATAATAATCCTTTGTTTATAATATTACCTAAATCTAATCTTCAAAATACTGTTAATTTGCTTAATATGACTGTGATATTTGATAATAATGATTTGTTTGTTTTATCTCTCTTAAAAAATTCTACAAATCCAATAGACATTGATTATCCTATCATTAATATTAAAAATAATACTTTCCTAAAAATGAATAATGAACTTGATGGAGAATCAATCAATCTTATTAAATCAATTGCAGAAAGGGCTTTATTAAAGTTTATAAATAATATTAATCTTGAAAATAACAATCTTATAGAGAATATGAATCAGATTAGATATTATCTCTTTAATGATTCTAGTTCTAATGAAATTAATTTTAAAAATGGCATTAAAACTATTATTGTATCTAATAATTTAGTTTGTACTGCCTTAGATAAAGATATTTATGGAAATAGTATGAAATATTTTGAAGCTAAATTATTAGATGAAAATAATAATCCTTTAGCAAGTAAATCAATTTATATTTCATATAACAATGCAATTTATAATCTTATAAGTGATTCTAATGGAATTATTAAATTAGCAGTTGGTATCAATACTTATGGAATTTATAATCTTCTAATTAGCTTTCTTGGTGATAGTAGATATGGTGCTTCATTTTCAGGAGCTAAATTAACTGTCAATAAACAAAAGGCAAGTTTAACAGTTCCAAACAAATCTTATCTAGTAACAGCAAATAAATATTTGACAGCTACATTTAAAGATATAAATGGCAAAGCAATTAAAAATAAAAAGATTAGTTTTATTTTAAATGGCAAAACTTATAGGGTTTATACCAATTCAAAAGGGGTCGCTACTGTTAAAGTTAAAATAAGTGCTGCTAAAACTTATACTGTCACAGTTAATTATGAGGGGGATAGTGTTTATAGTTCAATTAGTAAATCTTCAAAATTTTATATTAAAAAGATTAGCACAAAGCTTATTGTAAAAAACAGATCTTATAAAAAATCTAAAAAGATTAAAAAACTAACTGCCACCTTAAAGACAAAAAGTGGAAAAGCTATTGCTAAAAAGAAATTAACTTTCATTGTAAATGGTAAGAAATACACTGTAAAAACAAATAAAAAAGGGGTAGCTACTTTTAAAGTTAATTTACCTAAAAAGAAAACTTATAAGCTTAGAGTTAAGTTTGCAGGGGATAATATTTATCTAAAAGCAAGCAAAAAAGCTAAAGTTAAAATAAAATGATTTATTTGATGAATATTTTCCTGCTATTTTTTATTTATTTTTATTTTTTTTAAATTTTTCTTATTTAATTTACGAAATCCTCGTCTGTTTTTACTTTATTTTTTTTTAAATTTTTCTTATTTAACTTATGAAATCCTAGTCTGTTTTTACTTTATTTTTTTTTAAATTTTTCTTATTTAACTTATGAAATCCTCGTCTGTTTTTACTTTATTTTTTCTAAATTCATTATTACTTTAAAATAATTTTGAATATTAAATCAAATATAATTTATTTTTTATAAAATTTAATAGAAAACTTTTTTAATAGTTATATAAATATATATTACCAATCAAAACTTTTCAAGTATTTTGGTTAAATTTGTAAATTTTTTTTTAAAAAAAATTAGCATATATGAATTATGAATTTAGGAAGAGGTTTTTTTGTTATGAAGCTTAGTAAATTCACAGCCATTTTAGCTATTTTATTGATTTCAATATTGGCTATAGGGGCTGTAAGTGCGGAATCTGTAGATGATACAGATATTGTCACTATAACAGAAGGAGATGGTGGTGATATTCAAGAATCTATTGAACCTACAGAATCCATAGATAATATAGGTACTGCAGATACTGCAGATATGATTGTTGAAGATGATGGTAGTGCTGTTAGAGATGAAGGTGCAAATAGCTATGATCTTGATGATGATAGCTATTCTACATATTTCAATGTTGATGGTACTACTACTGGTGCTTTAAGTGCTGATGGTAATTATTCTTTAAATCTTGGTACTTTAACTAATAAGGATATTAAGATTGACTCTGGTTCTAATATTAATATAACTGCTAAAGATGGTGCAGGCTTTATTAATAATGGTACCATTACTATTGGTGATGGTGCTGGTAGTGCGGGTTCTATTATTATTTCTGGTTTAACTTTCACAAACATTAATAAGGATGGTATAGTTGTTAAACAATATTCTAATAAAGTTACTATTGATGATAATAAGTTTAATTTAACTTATGATAGTAGTTATTCTGATTCTCCTATGGCTATTGTTACTAAAGGTTATGTTGATGAAACTACTATTACTAATAATAAAATTATTATGAACAGTGCAGCGGATTATACTTATGGTATTGATTTAGCCTATTACATTACTTGGACTGAATATGGCAGTAGCAATGCTGAACATTTCTATCTAGCTAACAATGACATCAATATTGTTTCTACCACTAATAGTGGTATGGGTGAAGGTATGTATTTAGATAGCATTATTAATTCAGTTATTGAAAACAATTATATTAATGTTGTTACTGAGAATGCTGCCGTTGCTAATTATGGTATGCAAGTTTCTGATTCTTGGGGATTTCTTAATACTCCATTTGCATCTTCTCCTTATAATATAACCATTAAAAATAATACTGTTGTTTTAGATTCTGCTGATATGGCTTATGGTATTACTGTAATCAGTTTATGGCCATATGATGAAGCTTATGAAACAATTGTTAAAGATATTACTATTTCTGCTAATGATGTAACTATCAATTCTCAAACTGGTGCTGTTGGTATTGGTGCTAAATCTTCTGATGTAAGTATCACTGATAACAAAGTCAATATTAGTGCTGATGTTTCTAAAGATGTTCAAGCTTATGCTGATCCTGCATTTGGTAATGAGAGTTATGCTATTTTTGTAAATAACTTTGATAAAGATAATGGATATTATGTAAATAATACTGTAACTGGTAATATTATTGTCTCTAATGTTCAAGCTATTAAAACCACTAAGGATGATGATAATGTTCAACCATTAACCATTGAAAATAATGAGATACAACAGATTTTAATTGATGATGACACTTATGATACTTACTTCAATGTTGATGGTACTATTAAAGATGATGCTCCTATTAGTGCAAATTATATTCTTCTTTTAGGTGATTTAAATGATAAAAAATTAGTTATTGACATTCCATTAACTATAAATGCAGTTCCAAATAAAAAATTAGTAAACTCTATAATCAATCTTATTGCTGGTGCTGATAATACTGTCATTGAAGGTTTAACTATGGAATTTACTGGTGATGAAAACACTGGTTCTGTTGGAATTATTTACATTAAAGAGGTAAGTAATGTAACTATTTCTAACAATAAAATCACTGTTCCTAACTTCGTTGATAAACCTGATGCAAGCTGGGGTTCTAGTGTTTATGCTATTGAAGTTGAAAGTGGTGCTTTAGGTTGCAATGATATTATTATTGCTAATAATCTAATTGATATTAAAGGTAATAATAGTTATCTTTATGGTATTGATGTATTCCAAACTTGGGGTTCAGAAAATAGAAATAAAAATATTAATGTCTTTGAAAATAATGTTACTATTAATGGCGGATCTAGAATGGCTGAAGGCATTTATATAAGTGCTTCAGATGATGTTGTGGTGAATGGCAACAATATTTGTACTATATCTGATGGTGCAGCTTATGGTATTGCTACTGACCAGTTAAAGGATGCAATGATCACATCTAACAATATTACTGCAGAATCAGCTACTATGGCTTATGGTATTACTGCAACTACTTCTGGCAGTAATGTTACTATTCGTGGAAATGATGTCAATACTAAAGGTACTGGTGCTGTTGGTGTTGGCATTAACAAACAAGATGGAATAACTATTGAAGATAATACAATTGTTATTGATGGCGGTGATTTTACCACTATAACTTCTTATGATAGTTTAGGCACTGCAAATGCAGCTATTTTAGTTGGAGAGGGTAATACAAATATTAAATTATCTGGTAATAATGTAAGTGAAACTAGTGCAGTTAGATTAAACTCCACTATTGAAGTAAATAATCTTAGTCTTACTGCTGCTCCAAGTGGAAATGGCAATTTAGAAATGGTATTAAAAACTATTAGTGGTAGCATCTTGAAAAATCAAACCATAAATGTAGTATTCAACAATCAAATGTTTGAATTAACTACTGATGATAAAGGTGTTGCAAGATTACCATTTGCTCTTAATAAAGCAGGTATCTATAATGTAAATATCTTCTACTTAGGGGATGATAATTACAGAGGATTTGATACAAGTGCAAAAATAACTATTAATAAACTTGCAACTAAAACCAGTTCTGCTGATAAAACTTATTTAGCTACCTTAAATGGTAAAACTATAACTGCCACTTTAAAAGATGCAAAAGGTAATGTTCTTGCGAATAAAGCCCTTACTTTCGTTGTAAATGGTAAATCTTACACTGTAAAAACTAATGCTAAAGGTATTGCTACTTTAAAATTATCATTAACTGCTGCAAAAACTTATACTGTAAGTATTAAATTTGCAGGTGACAGTGTTTACGATGCATCTGCTGTTTCAGCTAAATTTAAACTCAACAAAGAGAAAACTAAAATAACTGCTCCTAAAAAGACTTTCAAAAAATCTGCAAAAACTAAAAAGGTTGTAATTACTCTTAAAAACTCTAAAGGTAAAGCTATCGCTAAGAAGAAAGTTACTTTAATTGTTAATAAGAAAAAATACACTGTAAAAACTAATAAAAAAGGTAAAGCAAGCATTAAAGTTAAATTAACTAAAAAAGGTACCTTTAAATACACAGTTAAATTTGCAGGTGACAGTCAATACAAGTCAGTTAAAAAGGCTGGTAAAATTAGAATAAAATAAGTTTCTTTTGTTTTTCTAGTGTTTGAGCATTTGCTCAAATCCTAGACTTTTTTATTTTTTTAATTTCTATTTTTTTAGATTTTTATTTTCATTGTAATTTTTAGTTCTATTGTAATTTATTTTGTATCTATTTTTTTAAAAAAGAGAATTTATTTAACTACCTTATTCTGAAATTTTTAAAATTAAACTATTTTTTTTAAAAAAGAGAATTTATTCAGATATTTTATCTAAATTAATTATAAGTTGGGCTGAAAAAAAGAAAATTATTATTTATAAGTTAATTGAAAAAAAAAAAGAAAATTTAAAGTGTAGTAATATGACAACCATCACTTTCAACAATTATAGTATGCTCTTTTTGTGATACCCATGCACCTGTTCTTTCTTTAAGTGCGGCATATGGATAGATGGCCATAGCATCACCTAATTGTTTAAGGCCTGAGTTCACTCTATGTTCATTAAAGTTTTCTGTAAGCCAACGTCCACTAAATGGTAAGTAACGATAATTTTTTTCAATGTGTTGAAGCATTCTTTGAGTATTTTTCATACGGAATGGTTTGTTTTGTAAAAATGAAAAGATATATGCATTTGGACAGTCATTTACAATACCTTCACCATTAGTTGCAAAAGGTTCGATTGCTACAGCTTGTCCTTCTTCAAGAATTGTTGGATCGTTATTATCATAATTTGGTACTGAAATACCTGCATGTAAATTCCAATGTTCAAGACTGTGACCTGTAAGGTTTCTAACGGGGTTCAGCCCATATTCTGCAATTGCTTCTTCAACTGCTCTACCTACATCACAAACTTTAACACCAGCTCTTATAGTACTTATTGCAGCTTCAAGTCCTGCTTCTGATGCATCAATAATTCTTTGATTGAGTTTTAAAGTTTCTTCATCAAAAAGTTCTTCTAAATTGTCTCCAGGAACCATTATTGTAACTGCAGAGTCTGCAATATAACCATTAACTTCAGCTCCGAGATCAAGCTTCACTAGATCTCCTGTAACCATTTTATTAGTATCTCCTGCAGGAGAAGTATAATGGGCAGTTATTTCATTTATAGAAACATTACATGGAAATGCAATACCTGCACCAGCTTTTAATATTTCACTTTCTACAAATTCTACTAAATCTAGAATTTGCAAGTCATTTTTAATCATTTTTGAAGCATCTGATCTAACTTTTGATACGATTTTTCCAGCTTCTTCATAAGATTTAATTTCATCGGTCATGCTATCACTTAGATTTATGAAATAAGAATATTTAATTATTTTTTAAACATTCTTATTTTTTTAGTTCATTTTATTTTTTTGATTTAGTATTAGTTAATCATAATTTTTTTAATATATTTTGAATTTTTAAGAATTTATATAAAAATTTTTATATACTCTTAATTATATAATATACTTATTCTTATTTAAATATCTTTAATTTATATTTGAATAATGTTTAATATTTATTGAATTATAATTTAAATTAATATGTTTTAAGAATAATTTAAAAAAGCAATTTTAAATGAGATTTTTTATAATTTATTAAAAATTATGATTTTTATGGAGGTAAATCTATGGCTAGTGAAGTTATTCCATCTCAAATTTTCATTCTTATTTTAGTATTTATATTGGCTATTGTTGTCATTATTGTTGTAAGTCAATGGAAAAAAGTAAGCCAATCTAATAATACTTTAAAATTAATGGAAAAAGAAATTGAGCTTAAAAAAATAGCTATGGTTGAAAAGGATTTAGAAAATAAACGCATGATGGAAAATCCAATTAAATTACCTGTAGAACAACAAGAACAGCTCACTCAAATTAGAGATTCTACTTCTGAAGTTATGAGTAATGTAGGATATTTGCATAGTGAAATCAATGAACGTTTAGCTCGCCTTGAAGCTCAAACTGAACTTAAAAAATTAGAAAAAATGCTTAAAGATATTGAACTTAAAGAGAAAAAACTTAATAAAAAATAGATATTCAATTCTATGGGTTTAATTATTTAAAATATTAGGTTGATATATAATTGGATTATTTATTTATAATATGAGGTTTTATTATGGATTACATTGAATTAATTGCTATTATTATTTTAGTTGTTGCAATAGTCTTTTTAATATATTATTATATTCAAACAGCTAATGGTGGTAATATAGACTTTAAAGAAGTTCTTAAATTTTCACCTAAAAGTAAAGAAGATACAAGCTCTGTTCACTTAGATGATGAACTTAAAGAAAAGGTATCTGTAGGTGATAAGATTAAATATACTTTTAAAGACATTGATAAATCTTATGCTAATACTACAGATGCATTTTCAAGAAGATTAGATTCCTTTTTAGATGAAAGAAGTGAAGAATTAATTGAAAATTGGTCTTTAGTCACTACTGATGATTTATCTACTTTAGAAGAAAGATGTGCTTCTGCTTGTGATAGTATTGATGCTTTGGAGAAAAGATTTAGTGAATATAGCAATACCACAGATTCCAAAATCGAAGATCTTGATAAACGTCTTAAAGCTATAGAAGAAGAAAACGAAGCTTTAGAAGAAGCTGAAAAAGAATAAATATTTATTCTTTTTTTATTTACTTTTTTTAATTTTAATGTTTTTTAGATTTAAATGGTTATTTTTTAGTTTTAATTATTTTAGTTAATCTTAATTAGTTTTTTCTAAGTTTTGTATTATTTCTTGTATTATTTATGCAAAGATTTATATAGTAGGTAATCTAATATTATAATGTTAAAGGACTTATCCTTGATTATTCGTTTAGCAGGGTGGGGTAGTCTGGTGATCCCGCGGGGCTCATAACCCCGAGAGCCCTAGTTCAAATCTAGGCCCTGCTATTTTTTTATAGAAGGTTAATATAACATTGTTATATTATAATGTTTTAATTATGTCTTCTTTAATTACTTTTTTACCATTATTTTATATCATTAGTTTTTTACCATTATTTTATATCATTAGTTTTTTACCATTATTTTATAATTTTCTCTATTTTTCCAAATTTTACTTTTTTCAATAGATAAGATATATTTATTAATATAAAAAATTATAAATTAGTATATATCAATCATATTTTATATTTTTTAAATAAAATTTAAATTATAAAATGTTTTTTTAATATAAACTTTAATTTAGTTAAAAATTTCTTAATTAAATTTCTAATAATTTTAAAAAGCTTTCAATTAAATCTTTTTGAATAATTTAAAATTTTTATTTAGGTTTTAGTTTATAGAAAATAGCTGTTGAACAAATAAAAATTACTGGAGGTGTTTGATGAGAAGTAAAAAATTAATTGAATTTAGTTTAATATTCATTTTAATTTTTCTTTTTATTGGATTAAACACTGTTAATGCATCAAATTCAGAGGATACTATTAATAATTTATCAGATAGTTTAGAATCAGATAGTTTAGAATCAGATAGTTTAGAATCTTCTCCAGTTTCTAGTGCTGTTGATCTTGTTAATAATAATCTAGAATCTAGTTCTATTGATGATAGTTTAGATAGTTCTAATGATGATGCTAATAGTTTATCTATTTTAGATAATTCTATTGATGATAGTGATAGTATATCTAATTTAGATGGTTCAGTTGAAGAAACATTTAGTGATAAATCTAAACTTGGTGATAGTGGAAAAACAGTCCATACTATAACTGAAGCAGACTATTCTAATTATTTTGATTCTAATGGTAATTTAATTAATTCATTAGTAAAATCTAATGACACTATTAATTTGTCTGGTAATTTTTCTAATAAAAAATTTATAATAAATATTCCTTTAACAATTACAAGTACTGAAAATGATGCGTTTTTAAAAAATTCTCCAATATACTATGTAAATGTTTCTAATGAGAATTTTAAATATGATGCAATTGTTTCTAAATTAAAAATTGAATCAAATTTGGCTAATATATCTGCAGTTTGGATAATCGGCTCTAGTAATATAAAAGTTTTAAATAATGATATATTTACTACTGGACATAATGGTTATCCTATTTCTCTAGATAGTTTTACCTATAATTGTATTGTTGAAAGTAATATCATTAAAACAATTGTTCCAGTGAATTCAGCAGTTAATTCTTCAGATTTAAATACGTCTGATGAAAATTCAGGAGATAACAGCAGCTGGCAACATTCAGGTATTAGTTTAAGAGATGCACATTGGAATTCAATTGTCAATAACCTTATTACAGTTGAAAATTCTTATGGAGTATATCTTTGTTACGGTGCTTCTATATCTAATAACAACATTATAGCTAATAATACAATTAGAGCAACTTCAAAAACTCCATCATTTTGGTCTTATGGTGTTTATTTAACTGGTAGTTACAATACTGTAGCAGATAATACTATTATTCGTATGTATAGGGGAATTCATTCAAGTTATGCTCATAATTGCATAATTGGAAATAAAATTTATGATATTAATGGGTTTGATGAAAATAATGGCATTGGTGGAGATTATGGAATTTATGGTGGCAATGACACTTTAATTGCTAATAACTCTATATATAATGCAGATTTAATCGGTGCAGGTATTCTTGTAGGTTCCAATACTAATGTTTATGGAAACTATATTCAAATAAATAGTAGCGGGCATGGTATTATAATTGGTGATGTAGAAGGAGGCCTCAATTCAAAGGTTTATAATAACACCATTGACTTCTTATCAGGTGTAGGTATTACTTTGAAAGGCACTCCTCAGGATACTGAAGTTTATAATAATATTATAAATTCGCTATCTGAAATTGGAGCAAGTCAAGGTTCTGGATTAGGTATTGGCATTTTATCAATATATCAATCAAGATCTAAAAGGCCTTATAATATCTCTACATACAATAATACAATTTATACATCTAATAACTGTGCTATAAATATTGCTCAATCTTCCACTGAATCATATTTGTGTATAGATAACATCATTGGTGATAAGATAATTATTTATCCAATTTCTAGTGGGAATATTCCTGAATTTGGTGAAGGTAATGTTTATGAGTTAACTGATGATGACTATGGCAAATATTTTAACTCTAATGGCTATCTAAAAGATAATGTAGAAGATGGGGATACTTTAATTTTCTCTGGCAATTTCACTCCTAAAGGTAGAATCATCTTGAATAAGGCAGTTAATATTATTGGAGATAATGCATTATTAAAAGATACTACCATATTTCTTAATTCCTCTAATTGCAGAGTTCAAGACCTTAATATTGTAAATAATGGTTCAAGTGATAGCAATTGCAACCTTTGGGGAATTTATGTTTATGAGGCAGACAATGAGATAATCAGCGGAAATAATATCACTATATGGGATATGAATACTTCATATGGCATTTACCTTTGTGACTCCTACAATGATACTGTTGTAAACAATAGTATAAGATGTCAGGGAAACAATTTGGTATTTGCTGTTTTAACATATGAGACTTATAATACGCTTTTTGAAAATAATAGTATTTTGGCTATTGGTACAAGTGAATTATATCCATATTATCAAACTATTTGTATAGATGGCATTCGTAGTATTTCAGAACTTTCTAAAACATATGGCGTAATTTTAGATTTCTCAAGTGATAATCAATTTATTCATAATGATATTGAAGTCACATCTACTGTAGAAGGTTTCCAAGTACCTTATAATCCTTCTGTAAACATTCTTATAGGTCTTTATATCTATTATGACTCTAATAGGAACAATATTAGTGAAAACAATGTATATGTTCATGGCCATGATCCTTTCTTATATGGAATGGGATCCTCTGGAGATGATACAAGTAAATCTGTAACTTATGCTTGTGAGAACATTTTCACTAAGAATAATATTACTGTTGAAGCGGATTATTTTGCTATGGGAATGATTTTAAGACACAACTCTAAAGACACTGTTATTGAAGAAAATTACTTTAGGCTTGATTCTAATAATTATACTTATGGTATTACTTTAGAAATATCTGAAGGCTCTAAAATTAAGAAGAATACTCTTAATAGTACTAGTAAAGCAGGTATTTATGCTATTGAACTTTATTCATCTAATAATAATTATATAATTGATAATGATATTTCTGCTGTAGGAAGTTTTGCAGCTATTGCTCTTTATGCTTCTTCTGGTAATAATGTTACTAACAATGATATTAACACTCAAGGGGATGAAAGCCAAAATCCTGCACAAGGTCCAGAACACCCTGACTCTGTAGATTTATTCAATACTGGAATCTCTTTACAAAAACATTCTTGCAATAATAACATTATTAACAATAGGATTAATACATCTGGAAAATATGCAGTACATTTTGATAGAACTTCTACTAATAATACTGTAATAAATAATACCTTATCTTCTTCTGAAGCTGAAGGAGATGATGCAGTTTATGATCCAAGTGGGAAAAACAATGTTTCTGGAAATCATGGCCCTAGATATCATCCAGCTAATGGCTCTAGATATCATCCAGCTAATGGTTCTAGTTCATCTAGTAATTCTCATAAAAATTCATATAGGGGTAATTCTAACCAATCTAACAATGGCTATAATGGAGGATCTTCATCATATCCTAGAGATGCAGACTCATCTGGCTCTAGCGCTTTTGGTGATGTAAATTCAAATTCACTTGCTAATGCATTATCTTCAATAGGCGAAGGTAGTGGTGAAGCTGGAGCTAGTGAATCTGGTGATTTATCTGAGTTGTTAGCTAGTGAAATCCAAGAACTTGCTTCTAAAACATTATCTGGTATTTATGTACCTATTGCTGCATTAGTTCTTGTATTGATATTCTGTTTCAGCTTCTTAGGTGCAAGAGATGAAGATGATGAAGAATAAAATTTAACTTTTTATTCTTATTCTTCTTTATTTTTAATTTTTTATTAGGAAATACCTAGCAAAAATTATTTTAAATTTATTTAAAGTTTTTATTTTTACTATTTTTTATATTTTTATTCTTTTTTTTCATTGATAGGTTTTTTATATTTTTATCAGCTTGATTTTTTTAGTTAAATTTATATTATTGTAAAATTATAGATATAAACATATAAATTTTAGTTTATATTTATTAAATTATATTTTATTTTTTTTATCAATTATAATTTAATTTTTATAAAAACTTTTACTAAAATTAAATATAATTTAATAAATTAATTATTGTAATCTAACATGCTATTAAATGATTTATATAATAAATCGAGGTGTTAACATATGAATTCCAATAAAACTTTGACAATATTGGGATTATTGATATTATTGATATTAGCTATTGGATCTATAAGTGCAAGTGATTTAGATTCAGATTCAAATATTCTAGGGGATAATTCTGCTAATATTGATTTAACAGATGAAAGATATGCTGTTAATGAAATCGATGATTCTAATATTCTAGGGGAAGTAAATGCTGATAATATCAACACTAACGATAAAAATACTAATGAAAATTTAAATAATATTGATGATAATCTTAACAGTATTTGTGATGTTGAAAAATCTGTAGCTGTGAAAAATAATCCTGGTAATAATGATCTTGCATCTACAAATAAATTTAAAGAAAGTGATTATTCCACTTACTTTAATTCAAATGGAAATATAATCTCTGGAAAATTAAAATCCGGAGACACATTAGACTTTTCAGGTGAATTTACTAATAAAATGTTTATAATTAACATTCCTTTAGTTATTACTAGTGCTGATGGCACTGCTCAGCTAAATAATTGTGGATTTAGTTTTATAAATGGTTCAAGTGCTTCTATTATTTCTAATTTAAAAATTAATAATACTGATAATGGAAAATCCTTAATTTCTCTTTCTGATGTAAATGATATGACTCTTAAAAATAACAATCTTTTCAGTTCTGGCAGGGAATCTTATCCTATGACCTTTTCAAGAGTTAATAGAATGAATATTTTTAATAATACTCTTCAGACTACTGGCTATGTGCAAGGTTGGGGCCATCCTTCAGCTATGGTTTTGCGTAATGCGGGGTCCTGTAATATTACTGGAAACACTGTTATAACTAATGATTCTAATGGTATTTATTTCACAGGATATGTTGCAGGTTCATCAAGTGCATCAGGAGATGCAGCAAGTTATTCAAATTACATAGTTAATAATACAGTTTATTCTATTAGGGAATTACCTTCTTCATTTGTTTATGGTATTCAAGTAATGAGCAGCAATAATTATATTATAAATAATACTGTTTGTAATACTTTTAGAGGGATTTCTACTACTGGATCTAATAATCAGATTATAGGAAATAAAATTTCAAATATTCATGGAGCTTATTATAGCAATGCTAATACTGAAGAAGGTGGAGATTATGCTATTTATGCAGGATCTAATAGTATAGTTAGAGACAATATCATTTCAGATTGTTATTTTGGTCTGGCATCTGATGATAGGGTTCCTGCAGCTATTTCTGCACAGAAGGGTTCTAATGTTACAAATAATATTTTAAGAGACATTGATGGTATAGGTGCTTATTTATATGGTAATGGCATTAATTTCTTAGAAAATGATTTAAATATTACTGGATACGGTATTTATATTAAGGGCAATATTAGTAATGTTCTTATTTCAGATAATGTAATTGACTCTAATAATCAAACTAATATTAAACTAATCAAACAGAGCAGATTTTTATTTCCAAATAATATAATTATAAAAAATAACTTATTATACAATTTAGGAGTTTTATCTATAGATATTCCCAATGAATCTAAAAATATCACTGGTTTAGAAACTAACATTATTTTTGGAGGTACAGAGCCTCATGCATTAGATGAAGGTTCAGTTCATTTTCTTAATGAATCTAATTTTTATAATTATTTTACAAGTGCTGGGGATTTAGAAAACTTCATTAAAGAGAATGATACCTTGGTGTTTATAGGAAAATTCTCATCAAAGAATAAGATATTCATTAACCAAAAAGTGAATCTTATTGGTGTAGCTGCTAAATTTAGTGATACAAGCTTTATAATTAATGATGATGATGTTTCAATAAGAAATATTAAAATATATAATCCAAACACTGATTTGAAAAATCGTTTATGGGGCATTCAAGTTAATGGGGTTAAAAATGTAAGAATCGAAGATTGTGACATCTCTATTTATGATCCTTATTCAGCCTATGCAGTTTATCTTTTAGAAGCTTCTAATTGTAGTATTATAAACAATACTTTAGAAGCAAGGGGTAATTACTTTACAGTGGCAATACTTTCATTTAATTCTAAAGATATACTTATTGATGGCAACACCATTAAAACAATAGGTAGTGGTGAAACATATCTCATTAACAATAAAAGTTGTTTAGATGGATTTATTAATATTTATTCAGATACTTGTATAGATGGTTCTATAACTTGCCCAGATGGTTATGAACTTTGTCCTGACGGATCTTTACTATGTCCGGATGGGGCAGTAGTTAATTCTAGCGAATATTACCTATGTGTTGATGGTTCTATTGTTTTTGCTGATGGCACTATTGTTTGTGCTGATGGCACTACAATTGATGGGGTAGTTTGTGCAGATGGTGTTTGTGCAGATGGAAAAACTTATTGCCTTGATGGTACCATAATTCTTGAGAATGGTACAAGAATTTGTGCAGGAGATTATCAAATCACTTCTGAAAATGATGTAATATATCCTGATGGTACAATTGTTAGCTCTGAAGATTATAATATTAATGAAACAGATGGATCTATTATTTGTCCTGATGGCACTGTTATTTGCGTTGATGGGTCTGTCATTTGTCCTAATGGTACTGTTATTTGCGTAGATGGGTCCGGTTCTAATAATAATTTAGATGGTGTAATACCGGGTTCTCATATGGTATCTGGAGTATTTAGAACTTATGGTGTATTATTGATTCATTCATCTAATATTAATTTAACAAACAATAAAATTGATGTAGGTTCTGATTTATCATCTGATTACAATTTAAATGAATCTTATAACTCTATTGCAGGTGTATTTATCCATTATGGTGGATTTAATAACACTATTTCAAATAATGAAATTTTGCTTCATTCCAATGATCCGGTGATTTATGGTATGGGTATTATTGGAGCAAGTCCTAATAGCACTGCTGAGGGATCTAAAAATAACAATTTTACTAATAATAATCTTACTATTGTTGGCCCATTCCAAGGTGTAGGTATTGTTTTAGCTTATAAAGCCATTGGGTCTAATTTTTTAAATAATAATATTGGAATTTTTACTAATCATAGTTATAATGTTTTAAAATATGCCGGTAGCGAGAATAACACTCTTGAAGGAAATGTTTTTGATAAGAAGATTAATACTGTTTTAATTGTATCTAACACATCTTATAAATTTGATAATCCAAATAAAATTATCACAGTAACCCTTAAAGATGATAGTGGAAAAGCTATTGCTAATCTTAATATTAAAATAACTGTAAATGGCAAAACTTACACTGTCAAAACTAATAATTATGGTATTGCAACTCTTAAAGTGACATTATCTGCTATAAAAGCTTATGATATAAGCGCTAAGTTTGATGGAGATACTTTTTACTTTGCATCAGTGGGAACTGGTAAAATTACAGTTACTAAAGATTCAACTAGCTTAACTTCATCAGCTAAAACTTATACAGTTAGCTCAACTGCAAAATACATTTATATAACTCTTAAAGATGGAAGTAATAAAGCACTTGCTAATAAGCTGATAACTGCAACTGTAAATGGAAAAACCTTTAAAGCTTATACTAATTCTAAGGGTCTGGCTAAAATTGAGTTAACTTTAACTGCTGCTAAAACTTACACTGTATCACTTAAATTTGCAGGTGATAATTATTACACTGGAAGTGCTAAATCTATAAAAGTTAAAGTTACTAAAACTAAAACTAAATTAGCTGTACCTAATAAATCCTATAAAAAGTCTGCTAAAGTTAAAAAATTAACTGCAACTCTTAAAGATCGTACAGGTAAAAGAATCAAAAACAAAAAAATTACCTTCATAGTTAATGGTAAAAAGTATAAGGCAAAAACTAATAAAAGAGGAGTTGTAACTGTAAAAGTTAAATTGTCTAAAAAGAAAACTTATAAATTTACAGTTAAATTTGCTGGGGATAAAACTTATTATTCAGCTAAAAAAACTGCTAAAGTTAAAATAAAATAGCTAATTGAGCAATTAATCTTTTTTAATTTAAAGAGGGCTTTAACTAAGCAGTTCTCTTTGAATTACTTTTTATTTTTTTATTTTTTTTATTTATATATTGGTGATTGAATGATTAATGTTGGAGATGCTTTGATTTTTGCGGATGGAGCTGTTTATCAAGGTTCAAATAATGGATTGTTTGCATTTTTTTCAAATACTAATGGTACTGGCTTAGCTATATTGGATAGCTCATTAACTGCTATTACACAGGCTTTACAGATACCTGTAATTATACTTTTAATAGCATTTTTAATATTTGCAGTATATACTTTAGCTAAGCTATTGTCACAATACCTTTCTCGTAAGAAAGTACCTGTTAATTTAATCAAAGAAATGATTTATGGCATATATGATGCAGATTCTGCTGATGATATTAGGACTATTGTAAATAATGCAGATATTCAAAAGTCTCAAAAGAAAATTTTAGTTGAACTAGCTGAATCAGAGCATCTGGGCAAAAAATCAAGGGAAACTTTAGCCCGTAGATTAATAGATAATGAAGAGGATAAAATTGCACAATATCTTAATAAAACAGATATCGTTACTCGAATTGGACCTACTCTTGGATTAATGGGTACTTTAATTCCTATGGGTCCAGGTCTTGCAGCGTTAGGTACTGGGGATGTAGCTACACTTGCAAGTGCAATTACAATTGCATTTAACACTACAGTTATTGGTATTGGATCTGGTGCTATTGGATATTTTGCCTCTAAGATAAGGCGTAGATGGTTTGGTGAATATCTTGCAAATTTGGATGCTTTAATGGATGCTATTTTAGATAACATTAATAAAAGAGATGAGAGAATTAAATAATCGCTAAAGTGATTTTTATAAAGTATTTTTAAAGTATAGGCTATAATTTAAGTATATAATATACTTAGAAAATATATGAAATTTTAGAATTCATATGGTTTAAATTAAAAGAGTTTTGCATTGTTTTTGGTGGTTATTATGGCTCGTCGTCGATGTAATAGGCGTTTTGAAACTGAGGAAGAAGATCCTATGGCAGGTACTGCTAACCTTGTAGATGCAATGTTAGTTATTGCTGTAGGTTTACTTGTATTTTTAGTACTTGCTTGGAATATGCAAAGTGTTTTATTTAATAATGACTTAAGTCAAGAGCAA
The DNA here is from genome assembly GCF_900114585.1 of Methanobrevibacter olleyae. Taxonomy (NCBI): domain Archaea; kingdom Methanobacteriati; phylum Methanobacteriota; class Methanobacteria; order Methanobacteriales; family Methanobacteriaceae; genus Methanobrevibacter; species Methanobrevibacter olleyae. The sequence goes on from NZ_FOTL01000027.1 coordinate 32,206, forward strand.
AAAGAAAAAGTTATAGAATCTATGAATCGAGAAGTAATTGAGGTTCAAGAGGGCCAACTATTAAATGAAACTCCAGATACAAGTAATCAAACTGGACAAGGTTATACTGAGATGGGTAAGGTCTATAAAGATCCATCTACAGGTAAGATGATTATGGTTCAGAATTCATCTTCATAACTTTTTAATTTTTCTTTTTAATTTCATCTTGTGATTATATTTTTTATTTTAGGCTCTTTCAAAAACTTTGTTGATTTGAAAATTTTTTTAATAAAAAGTAGTGGTTTTTAGAATTTTTTCTTAAAAAATTGTTTGATTTTTATTTAAAAATAGTAAAATTTAATAAAGAGTTGGAGCAAAGTTTTTTTCATGATAAAACAAAAAACAATTGCTCCAAATAGTATTTTAGATGTTGAACAATATATATTTTGCGATTTTAATGATGATTTTGTTCTTTCAAATCCTCATTTTGTAAGATTATTTAATTCTTGTCGTGAAGTTTTTAAATCTTTTGATTTAATTTTTAAAAAGGATGTTCCTTATTTTAGGATGAATTATGCTA
>NZ_FOTL01000028.1 GCF_900114585.1 Methanobrevibacter olleyae
CAATTAAAAATGATTAAAGATTTATTTGATTTAAATGTATTATTTATGAAGCTGAAAAAGAATTACAAGGTTTAATTTATCGTAAAAATGAATTTCATAATGTTATTTATGAAATTATAAGAAAATTTATTGTTTCTAGGTATAAAAGCTTTATTTATCATTTAAAAGATAAGAAAATTGAGAGAACAACTAATAAGCTTGAAAATGCTTTTCAAAAAACTATGCCTAAATCAAGAAAAAGAACTTTTAAGACTATTCGTGGTGTTTTAAAGAGAATTTATCCCGGAGATTTGATTTGGAATGAAAATCGAAAACTTAATCAAGTTCATCAACAAAGTTTTTGAAAGAGCCATATTTTATTATTTTTTTAATTATTTATACTATAAAATATAAATTAATATTATTAATGGTAAGCCGAAGACAGCTGCTGGTTTTTAAACTAGGGAAACTCCGCACATCAATATAGACTGTAAAGTTGAAAAACTTATGCTGAGAAGTATGACTCTGGAGCAGAAACGACACGGCTTTTAATGTATGACAATGATGATTAACTGATGGACATTAAAAGAATCGGTGAAACGGCCAATCTACAGGATGCAAGAACAAATATGCTAATGACCTCTAAGGGAAGCAGAGTAGTTCGCTAAGATGAATGCTGTATAAAACAGAATGTGGGTTACTCTTGGCATACCATTAATTTTAAATTATTTATATTTGTTTTAAGAGTTATTTTTGATTTTACAATTTTGATTTTTTTAATAGGGTGTTAATGAAATCATCTGAATTGATTCTATATATTAAAGAAAATATTAAGAATTATCCTATTGAATATTTAAAAAAGAAAGCTCAAGACGATAGATATCCTGATAGTATTAGAAAAAGATTAGCTATTTATAATTCTTCTATTTATGATGAAATCTAAAAAAGAGATTGAAGAAGATTTTGAGATAAAAAAATTCTTTAGTTAAAAAAATAGAAGAGGATGTAAATTATTATTTTAGTATTTATAATCCATATGATGATGAAAATAGGTATTTTACGATAAATTTGTCTTTTTATCTTTCTTTAATTGGAAAAAGCAGGATTAACTTTCGGACTTTTCTAATTTACTTATTTTTATTAATTTTTTATTCATTTTTTATTCATTTAATTTTATTTCCATATTCTCTTTTTTAAGCTTGTTCCAAATTTTTATAATGGTTTTTGCAGTAAATTCTATTTCTTTTTTTGTATGGGTAGCTATTACAGTTAATCTTAATCTGCTTTCACCTTTAGGAACTGATGGCGGTCTAATGGCTGAAACTAAAATTCCTTCTTTTTCTAATTCTTTAGAGAATTTATTTGTTAAATCTGTTGGACCTATAATAATTGGTATTATTGGGGTTTCTCCATCTACTACTGTTAATCCTCCATTATTAAGGAGCTTTCTCATGAGTTTTGTATTTTCATTTAGATCATTCAAATATCTTTTACTATTTTCTTTTAATAATTTTAAAGCAGTGTTTGCACTGGCTATTGTAGATGGAGAAAGTGCTGTAGAAAATATAAATGGCCTTGATTTGTTTATGAGGTAATCTATATAAAATTGTTTTCCAGTTACGAATCCTCCTTCTGATGCAAGAGCTTTACTTAATGTGCCTATTTGTAAATCCACATATTTACTTAAATCTTTTCCAGTTTTATCTTTGAAGTATTCGACTGTTCCTTTTCCGTTTTTTCCAATAACTCCAGTTGCATGTGCATCATCAATGATTAGGCAACAATCGTATTTATTAGCTATTTCTACAAGTTCTGGAAGTGGAGCAATATCTCCATCCATACTAAATACTCCATCTGTTACAATAAAAAGGTTAAGTTCTTTATTGGATTTGAGCTCATCTAAGATAAGGTTCTCTAAATCTACCGTATCTTTATGTTTATATACTTTAACTTTAGCTTTAGAGATTTTAGTTCCATCAATTATGCTTGCATGATTTAATTGATCACTAAATATTATGTCATTTTCTTTTGCAAGAGCATAAATTACTCCTAAATTGGCCATATATCCTGTATTAAAAATAAGTGCTGATTCAGTAGATTTAAATTCAGAGATATTTTTTTCAAGTTCCCTTATCCCAAAAGAAGCTCCAGTTGTTAATCTTGAACCTGTTGAGCCAGTTCCATAATCATTAGCCTCTTTAGATGCTTCTATTACATCGGGGTGGTGTGTTAATCCTAAATAATTATTAGTTCCAAAAACGAGGTATTCCATACCATCCTTATTCATAGCTTTTGTAGGATTAATAAATCTCAAATCATCAATAGTTCTATTTAAATTATGGTTTTTAAGTTCATATAACTCTTCTTTTAATTTATTTTCAAGATTTTGGTTCATAATATCATCAATTTACTTATGGCTCTATGCTATTGGTGCAACTTATCCTTCAGCTACAATCTACTATTCGATTAAAACCATTTGCTTTTCTAGATAATTTATTAAATCATCTAATGTATATTCATAGTTCAATTGATTTCTATCAACAAAGAATATTCTTCCACCTACTGCTTTTCCTTCATCCTTTAAAATTGGAATACGTTCATAATTATCTTTTGTTCCAACATATCCTATTACATAACTTGGATCATCTGACCAACATAATTCAGCAACAATTCCTTTACAACTAGCTATTTTAGATGCAAGGATTAATGCTTCTTCAAGGTGCAGGCCTTCTCTACCATCTTTTTTTAGTGATTCTTTATACTTTGTGATATCTGCACTAGCTATTCCAGTTACCCGAACTCCTTTAATTCCCTTATTATCTATTCGCTCTCCGCTATCCTTATCAAAAAGCATTGCACCATGAATGCTGTCTTCAAGATTTAAAAGAGTTTGAATGGCTTTTTTAGCAGATTCTTCACTAACTGTATTTTCTTTCAGTAATTCTTTTGCTAAAGATAATCCTTCTTCTTTTGAATTAATATGGTGCTGATTGATATTTAGCCTTTTTTTATAAATTATCTCTTCTTCATCGATTTCTTCTATTTTGAAGTTTATAAAATCTGGCTTTCCTCTTTCATGAGTGATTGCTCTTCTATAAATATTGATTAATTCTTTTTCAACTTCGTCTTCTCTTAAAATACGCTCTGCCCCTGATATGTGCTTTCCACCTTCTTCATGAGGCCCACCTTTTGAGCATCGCATTTTTATACTGTACATCATAATCTTGCCTATTTTCAATTGAATTATGTAATAATTTTTTTTTGATTGATTATTTTTTTAGTTTTTCACGATAGACTATTTGTTTTTTATGATTATTAATTTTTAATAAGAATTTTTCAGAATTTTCCAATAGAATTTTTTACTCAAAATTTTCATTTAACTTAATTAATTTAAGACATATTTTAACCGGTATTTCGCTAAGTAGATTATATTTTAATTATATATGTCTATGTTTAAATTGAATTATTTTTTTAATCTTAAGTTCTTCAATAATACTATCTACATATAAAGATATAAATCTTCAACTTTAGTAAAATTTTATAAAAAATAGTTTTAAAAATAGGATAAAATGAAAAAAATAGATAAATAAGATAAAAAAGAAAAAAAAGAACGATTTCCCTAACTTTTGGAGAGAATTTTAATCAAGGTTTTTACTTATCTAATTATGGTAAAAAATTTTTAATCAAGGTTTTTATCAATAGGATTTTAGTAAAAAAAAATTTTGGTCAAGGTTTTTAGCCGAAGGCTAAAAAGCTTGGTTTAGGGATTATTAATAGCATCCTTTACTTTGTCAAACAATCCTTTTTTATAGACTTTTATTTCGTCTCCACTGATTTCCCCAAATTTGACTAAGAGTTTTTTCTGTTCTTTACTAAGTTTTTGAGGAACAACTACAATAATATTTACATAAAGATTACCTTTGCCACCACGTCTCATATGAGGCATACCTTGCTCTCTTAATCTAAATGTAGTTTCGCTTTGGGTTCCTGGAGGGATTTTAAGTTCAACTTCCCCATTAATAGTTGGAATATCTACAGTATCTCCTAAACTTGCTTGGACGAAACTGATTTGTTTTTCATAGTAGAGATTTGCACCATCTCTTTCAAAGTATTCATGTCTTTTAATGTAAATTTCTACATAAAGATCTCCAGCTCCACCACCAACATCTCCAACATTACCTTCACCAGATACTCTTAAACGGTTTCCATTTTCAACACCTGCAGGGATTTTGATGTTAAGGGTTTTACTTTCTTTAACAGTTCCTCTACCTTTACAGTTATGGCATGGTTCTTTAATGATTTTACCAGTACCATTACATTCTCCACATTGAACTATATTCATAACTTGCCCAAATAAACTTTGTCTAATTTGTTTTCTTTGACCTGTACCTCCACAAGCTGGACAAGTTTCCACTTCACTTCCAGGCTCTGCTTTAGAACCATTACAGGTAGGGCAGAATACGTCATGTCTAATTGTAACTTCCTTCTCAGCACCATTTGCAGCTTCTTCTAAAGTTATTTGGATTTCAGTGTAAATATCACTGCCTCTTCTTGGGCCTGATCTTCTTGATCTAGATCTACCAGTTCCAAATCCGAATAAATCAAAGATATCTTCTATTCCACCTCCTCCAAATCCTTGGAATATGTCTTCAAAGTTTACATTTCTAAAGATGTCTTCATTAGAGAAGCCTTCCATACCTGCATGACCAAATTGATCATACCTTTGTCTTTTTTCGTCATCAGATAAAACTGCATAAGCTTCACTGATTTCTTTGAATTTTTCAGTAGCTTCTTCTTTTTTATCTTCATTAACAACATCTGGATGGTATTTTCTAGCTAATTTACGATAAGCCTTTTTAATTTCTTTCTCATCAGCAGTTTTGTCTACTCCGAGAACTTCATAATAGTCACGCTTCTCTGCCATTTAGTCACCTTATAAGAATTAATTGATAATTGAATATTTAATCATTTTTTTAATATTAATTTTAATAATTTTTTTTTAATATTAATTTTAAAAATAGCTTTTTACTATTAATTAAAATTTAATTAAATTATCTCAACTATTAAGTTATAATTTAATTAAATTTTAGCTAATATTTTATAAAATAAAACTTTATTACTAAAAGTAATATTAGTTACTATTAATATTTATAGTTAATTTTTTTAACTAATTATATTTTTAAACTTCTTAATTATATTTTTAAACTTTTAGTTTTAATTTTCAAATTTAATAAAAAGAATTCTTTATAGAGATTAAAAGATTATGAGGTGGCTAAGATAATTTAATGAGATCTCTAACAGAATTCATTTTATCTAATTTTAAAGTTTTTGAGAGCTTGTTTTTAAAATGTTTGTAAATATAATTAATAAAAATAAATTAATTTAAGAAAATAGATTAAAAATCTATTCTCTTTGAATTTATTCACAATCTATTTCTTTTCTTCGAATTCAGCATCAATTGTGCTGTCATCATCATCGTTGCCCTGATCTGCTCCTGCATCAGCACCACTTGCATCTGCTGCATCTTGTGCTGCTTGTTGCGCTGCTGCTGCTTCCTGGTAGATTCTAGCACCAATGTCTTGAACTACCTTAGTAAGTTCATCGGTTTTTTCTTTGATTGTTTGAATGTCGTCACCACTGATTAATTCTCTTAATTCAGCTACTAATTTTTCAATGTTGTCTCTTTCTTCATCAGATACCTTGTCTTTGATTTCATCTTCATTGATGGTTTTCTCAGCAGTGTAAATCATAGAGTCTGCATTGTTTTTCACTTCAATTTCTTCTTGCTTTTTCTTATCTGCTTCAGCATTCATTTCAGCTTCTTTAACAGCTTTTTCAATTTCTTCATCAGTTAATTTAGTGGAAGAAGTGATAGTAATAGATTGTTCTTTACCAGTTCCTTTATCTTGTGCAGTAACATTAATTATACCGTTTGCATCGATATCAAAGGTTACTTCAATTTGAGGCATTCCTCTTGGTGCAGGAGGTATTCCTACTAACTGGAACCTTCCAAGAGTAGTGTTATCTGTTGCCATTTTTCTTTCTCCTTGAACTACATGGATATCTACAGAAGGTTGGTTATCAGCTGCAGTTGAGAATATCTGGCTTTTTTTAGCAGGAATTGTGGTGTTTCTTTCAATAAGGGTAGTGGATACTCCACCTAAAGTTTCAATACCTAAGGATAATGGGGTAACGTCTAAGAGAACTAAGTCTTTAATTTCTCCAGCAAGCACTCCTCCTTGAATAGCTGCACCCATTGCTACACATTCCATTGGGTCGATTCCTCTTTCTACTGGTTTGCCAATGAAGTTTTCTACGAATTTTTGTACAATTGGCATTCTAGTAGGCCCGCCTACAAGAATGATTTTGCTAATGTCATTTTTGCTCATTTTAGCATCGTCTAATGCCTGTTTAATTGGCTGGCCACATTTGTTTACGATAGGATCTACTAATTCTTCTAATTTTGCTCTGGTTAAATTGTTAATAAGGTTGTGAGGTTTTCCATCTGCACCTATACATATGAATGGTAAGTTCACTTCACTGGTTAAGGTAGTTGACAATTCGATTTTTGCTTTTTCAGATGCTTCTCTTAATCTTTGCACTGCTTGATCATCATTCATTAAGTCAATACCAGTTTCAGCTTTAAATTCAGATGCTAAGTAGTTCATTATTGCATTATCCATGTCAGTACCACCAAGTTGGGTATCACCACTGGTAGATTGTACTTCAAATACTCCTCCACCAAATTCCATGATGGTTACATCTAAGGTACCTCCACCTAAATCAAATACTAAAATGTTTACATCATCATCATCTTGCTTGTCAATACCATAAGCGAGGCTTGCTGCAGTAGGTTCGTTTACAAGCCTTACTACATCAAGGCCAGCAATAGTTCCTGCATCTTTAGTTGCAGTTCTTTGGTTGTCATCAAAGTAAGCCGGTACAGTAATAACTGCTTTTTCAATAGGTTCTCCTAAGAAAGATTCTGCATCTTTTTTAATTTTTTGTAAGATTTTTGCAGAGATTTCTTGGGGAGTGTATTGTTTTCCTTGGATAGTTACTTTGTAATCAGTACCCATTTTTCTTTTGATTGCACTAATGGTATTTTCTGGATTGGTTACAGCTTGTCTTCTTGCAGGTTCACCAACTAATTGTTGTCCCTCTTCAGTAAATGCTACATAACTTGGAAATGCTTTACCATATTGACTTGCACCTTCTGCACTTGGGATAACGGTAGGTTTTCCACCGATGAGCACAGATGCTGCAGAGTTACTAGTACCTAAGTCAATTCCAATAATTTTTTCTTTTTTAGTATCAGACATAATTTTCACCTTTAAATTTTTTAATTTTTTTTAATTTTTTATCATTTTTGAATTTATTAATAAAATAATTACATAAAATAATTATTATCAATAAGTATTATAAAATAATTTTATAAGCATAATATTAATGAAATTAGTTTATTCTTTTTTAGCTTTTTTACAAACCCTTACTTTAGAATATTTGATAACTTTATCTTTTAAAGTGTATCCTTTCATAAGTTCATCAACAATTTCATTATTTTCATAATCAGGACTATCTACAGTAAGTAAAGCTTCATGTCTAAATGGATCGAACTTTTCTCCTACTGTAGGAATTTCTTTCAGACCTTCTTTTTCTAAAGTATTTTTCATTTTTGAATAAATCAATTTCAAACCTTCTCTAATTTCTTCTTCGTTAGTGGAGTTTTCAAGAGCCCTTCCCATATCTTCATAGACATCTAAGAATTTAGTGATAAGACCTTCATTTGCATATCTTATTAAATCTTGTTTTTGTTTATCACCTTGCTTTCTAAAATTATCAAAGTCTGCTTGCAGTCTTTGGATATGTGATTTAAGCTCTATGATTTTTTCATCTTTCTTCTCAAGGTCTTTATTTAATTTAGCTAATTCATCATCTTCACATTCATCTTCTTCTCCAGAAGATTCTTCTTCAGATTCGGAAGGAGTTTCTTCTTTTTCATCTTCCTGAACTTTAGATTGATCTTTTTCATCAATATCTAAATCTTCAGATTTCTTTTTTATATTTTTCTTAGCCATTTATTCACCTTTAATGAATTTATCATAAAGTAATAATATGAAAGAGAAAGAGAGCGATATGCTCCTTTAATATTTTGACTTTAATCAAAGAAGCTTAGTTTTTAGGAATTTTCTATTATATGGGGTAATAGAAAAAAAAGTGTTTTATCTTTTCTAAATTTAGGGGGGTGGTTTTAAATCAAGAAAATCTTTGTTTATAGTGTGATTTTTAAAGAGGAATCGAAATATTCTTTGATTTATGTTTTATCCAGTTGTTATTATATTTTAGAATTTTATAGGTTTCTTATAATAAATTTTTTATTTTAAATTAGTTATTGACAGAAACTTCATTTTTTAATTTGTTTAAGTTCTGTTTTTAATAAATAACTTATGGATTTTGATTTTATTTTGTCAATTTTATTAAAGTAACAAAATGTTATCTTTCTCTATACTTATTATAGTAACAAAATGTTATATAAAGATTTCGGTTTTTAGTAACAAAAAGTTAATATAACACTTATGACTATATTTTAATATAGAAATATTAGTATGGAAATATCAATATTATATTTACAAGTTTTAAAAAAAATTATAGAGGTCAAATATGGATCAACAAAAGCAAAATCAAGAAAATTCATTTGATGTTGATATGGAAGCAATTCTTGATGTTATGGGATGTAAAACTAGACGTGATATCATGGATCTTTTAAGAGAAGAGCCAAGATTTGTTAGTGAAATATCTCAAGAGCTTCAAATAGGTCAGAAAGCTATTATTGAACATCTAAGAGCTATGGAAGATGTGGGTATTTTAACATCTTCAACAAAAAAAGTAGTTAGAGGCCGTCCTCGTAAGTATTATGATATGCCAAACGATGTAAATGTGCATATTACAATTACTGAGCATTCATTTAATGTATCTATTTCTGAGGATATGCTAAATCTACAAAATGATATTAAACAATTACCTTCTGGTGATGAGTGGTCTAAATTATTAGATATTGAAAAAAGAATTGATCAAGGTTATACAGAAGCTATTGAAGAATTAAAAAGTCAAATACGCTTATATGATAACTTAAAAGAAAGAGCAGAATATATTTTAGAGAGAACTTATAATCAATATTAATTCATTTAATATAAGTGTTTATAACATATTTTATTATATTATTTATTCAGCTTTCTCATTTGCTCTTTTTACCCTTTTCACTTTTTTTAATTCTATTTAATTTAATTTTATTTATTTTACTATTTTTATTTAGATTTAGTATAATTTAAATTCAATATATTGGATTTAATATAATTTAGATTTAGTATAATTTAAATTCAATATATTAGATTTAATCTAATTTAATCTTTATTATTTTTACAAATGTTTTAAGTTGATTCCAGCAATAATTGCTTGCCCTAATGATACAGACCCATCTCCTGGACAAGAATTAATATGCTGAATAAAATTAAAACCTTCTTTTTCTATATAATTTTTAATATAAGATGTAATTGCTTCGTTATAGAATACTCCACCAGTTGCACCAATTGTTTTAATTCCTTTTTCTTTTGCTGATTCTACAGCAAGTTTTGCAAGTCCAATACTAACTGCCTTTTGCCCAGCAACTGCAATTTTATGAGGGTCTTCTCCTTCTTTAATTTTATCTACAATATATCTAAGTATTGCTGTTGTATCAAGGTCTCTTCTTCTATTATCAGTATTCTCATTGTTTACATCTGTGTAATCTTTAATAATTATTGGGAAGTCTTCAAGTGTATCATTTTCTTTGTAATTATAAGCGTATGATTCTAATTTCATAGAAGCTTCTCCTTCGTAACTACGTTTATCACATATATTTAATGCAGCAGATACAGAATCAAGAACTCTTCCAGTACTTGTATTTATGCCAACATTCAAATTAGCATCTAATTGTCTAAATAAGCTTTTTATTTCTATACTGCCATGTTTGAATGAGTTGATGTAATTTTCATTAAGTAATTCTTTAATATAATCTTCACTATATCTGTCTTTTTCATATTCGCTATTTGGATTAGATAATATAGAAGCTAACATTCTAACTGGATATTTTGTACATAAATCCCCTCCAGGCATTTTTTGAGGCATTAAAGAAGCTAGCCTTTCAAATTCTTCAATATTTGTGTATAATATTTCTCCTCCCCAAGAATTACCATCACTACCATATCCAACTCCATCTGCAGCTATTATAATCATTTCATTATTTAAATTATCAATATCAACGGAATTCTTGTTTTTATCTTTATTTTCATAGGCATTATCTTTATTTTCTTTATTTTTATCTTTATTTTCATAGGTATTTTCTTTATTTTCTTTATTTTTATCTTTATTTTCATAGGTATTTTCTTTATTTTCTTTATTTTCTTTATAATGATCGTTTAATAATGAAATTCCATGAGCATGATGGTGTTGAACTTGTATCAATGGACAATCATATTCTTTAGCTAATTCCTTTGCAAGTTTTGTAGTAAAGAATTGTGGATGTAAATCACAGGCTATTGCATCAAAACTATCAGTTTTTGTAATTCTCATCATATGTTTAATAGCTTCCTGAAGGAATTCATATGTTCTATATTTATTCGTATTTCCAATATGTTGTGATAGGTATGCTTTAGAGTTTTTTAAAATTGTAAATGTAACATCAAGTTCCGGTCCAAGGGCAAGAATATTCAGATTATCAAATTCAGGATTTAAATCTGTGTATTTGGCTTTTAAATCATAAGGCTCTGGAGTGTAGCCTCTTGAACGTCTTATGAATGCAAGCTCATCATTTCTAAATCTTATAACAGAATCATCACATCTATTTAGTATTCTTCTATCATGGATAAGGTAATAATCGGCTATTTCATCTAAATTCTCAAGAATTTCTTGATTTGTAACCATCATAGGCTCTCCAGGAACATTAGCTGAAGTCATAATGTATGCTGGGGTATTAGTATGGTTAAATAAAAGATGATGTAGGGGAGCATAGGGTAGCATTACTCCAATATTATGTAAACCTGGGGAAACAGATTCTGCAAAGCCGTAACTTTCACCTTTTTTTAAGATTATGATAGGTCTTTCTTTAGACAATAATCCTTCTTCTTCTGCACTTGAGACTAATGCATATTCTTTTACAGTTTTAATATCTGGACTCATAACTGCAAATGCTTGATTTGGACGATTTAATCTTTTTCTTAAAAGCTTTACACTATCTTCTAAGAGTACATTTGCTACTAAATGTGTTCCACCTATTCCTTTAACTGCAAGTATTTTTCCAATATCCAGAAGTTTTGTGCTGTCTTTTAAAGGGTCTTTGGATTCTGTATTAATAGCTATTCTTTCTACTTTAGTAGTTTCATTGCCGTTATCATCAATTATAGTTTTTTCTTTTATTTCATTTTTATATAGCTGTAGAGAAGGTCCACAGACTTCACAACAACTTGCCTCAGCATGATAACGTCTATCTAATGGATTTTTGTATTCTGCTTCACATTCTGGACATAATGGGAAATCATCCATAGTAGTTTTATCTCTGTCGTATGGAACATTTTCAATTACAGTAAAACGTGGTCCGCAATCAGTACAAGCATTAAATGGGTAATTATATCTTCTATTGTTCGGATTGTTTATTTCTTCTAAACATCTATCACAAATAGCTAAATCAGGTGGAATTACAGATGTTCCTGAGAAACTATCTGAACTTTCTTTAATTGTAAAGTCCTCATATTCCTCTTTTTCTTCAAGTTCTTCAGTTTCTAAACTGTTTATTTTAGCTATTGGTGGAAGTTCATTTTGTAATTTGTATGTAAAATTAGCTATTTTATCATCTGAACCTTGGATTATTATTTCAACTAGATTTCCTAAGTTTCTAACATAACCTACCAATTCTAATTCGGTAGCTATTCTATATACGAAGGGTCTAAATCCTACTCCCTGTACTATCCCTTCAACTAATAATTTTCTCATTTCCACAGTTCCACCATCTAAAATAAAACATAATCATTATAATAGTTATAATATTATCAGTATAATAACTATAATATTATCAATATAATAATTGTAATATTATCAGTATAATAGTTATAATATTATCAGTATAAAATATCAATATAATAATTATATATTATAGTAATTATAAATCTTTTTAATGTAATATTTTTTGAAATATATTTAATTATTATATTTATTGTAACTTATTTTATGTTTGTGATAAAATGAAAGAAATTCTTAAAAGTCTTGCTGAAGGTAAAATTTCAATTGAGGAATGTGAGACTCTTTTAAAAGCTGAAAATATTCGGGAATTAGATGAATTGGCTAAATTTGACACCTCCCGCAAAGATAGGACAGGTTTTCCAGAGGCTATTTTAGCAGATAGTAAGGATTATGAAGACTTATTAACTATTGTAAAAAGATATTTTGAAAAAGAAGAGTTAGATGATAGCTCAATTGAATTAAAAGAAAACATTATTGTTACAAGATTATCTAAAGAAAGATTTGAATTATTAAAAAAAGATTTAGCTTATTTATTTGACAAAGAAATAAAGCTTGATTATAATAAACAAGCAAAAATTTTAATTATTTATAAAGATTCATTAATTAATTTTAATCCAGAATATGGTAAAATAGGGCTTTTAACAGCAGGAACTTCAGATATTCCTATAGCTGAAGAAGCTAAAGTTATAGTTGAACAAGGAGGATGTGAAGTTATAAGTTCTTATGATATCGGTGTTGCAGGAATTCATAGATTGTTCCCACAAATTGCATATATGGTTGAAGAAGATGTTAGTGCATTTATTGTTTGTGCAGGAATGGAGGGTGCATTACCTTCTGTTGTTGCAGGCTTAGTTGACGTTCCTGTAATTGCTGTTCCAACATCTGTTGGCTATGGTATTGGTGCAGATGGTAAAGCAGCTTTGTATGCTATGTTGCAATCTTGTGCTCCAGGCTTATCTGTTGTTAATATTGATAATGGATTTGGTGCAGGAGTTTGTGCTTTAACGATTGCAAAAAATATTGCAAAAAAAGTAAAGATATCAAAAGAATAATTAATTTTAAGTTTTTTATCATTTTTTGATATTTAAATTTGATTTAAATTGTTTCAATTAAATTTTTTATTTTTAATATTTAATCTCATATTTTTGGTGTTTGTATTGATTTTTAGAGATTTTAATCCAGAAATTCATGATGTTTATAAAGTAGCTGAGCTAATTTATGATGTTGATTATAGGACATTTGAGCATGTTTTCAAATCAAAAAAAGAGGGTATAGAAGCTATTAAAGATAGGTTAACCTTTGATTTTGCTAAAGAGATTGATGAAGATGAAAACGATTTATTCTATGTTTTTTTTGATGATGAAGATAGGGAAGAAAAAGAGATTATTGGAATGTTTAATGGTGGTAAGGGAGTACAGCATTCTTATTTTAAAGACATTGTAAATCAGTTTAAAAATCTTAAATTTAATCATGCCTTGGCTCTTTCTAAAGTTTCTTTTATGGATAGTTTTGTTTTAGTTGATGTAGAAGAAGATGATTTTTATATCTGTGAATTAGCTATTTGCTCTAATCATAGAGGAAAAGGTTATGGGAAAGAAGCTTTAGATCAACTAATTCAACTTGGAAAGGACTTAAATTGTAAAAGAGTAGTTTTAGACGCTGATTTTAGAAATGATGGTGCATATAGATTATATAGTTCTAAAGGATTCAAGGTCTTCAATAAAAAATCATTTGCTTTTCTTGGTAAAAAAAGAGGAATGCGAAATATGGAATTAATTTTAAAATAGCTATTGTTTTTTAACTATTTTTTATTTTTTGATATTCGATTGCAGTTAGTAAATATAATTGTTTTTTAATATTTAATTCGCAATTGTTAAAACTAGTTATTTTTTTAATAAAAAAGAAGAAATTCATTTTAAAGATTATTTTCTTCTTCTTTGGAATTCTTCTAATATTTCGTCATAACTAATTCCTTTATAGACTAAAAGAAGTAATGTGTGGAATATTAAATCAACAGATTCATAAACTAAATTTTCATCATTTTTTGATGCAATAAGAGTTTCTCCACATTCTTCAGCGATTTTTTCAAGGATTTTATCTTCTGCTTTTTTATCACTATCTTTCATAATATTTGAAGTATAGGAATCTATTGGTGAGTCTCTACGACTTTCTAAAATTTCATATACTTCTCTAATGACTTCATCACTAAGCATAATTTCACTCATTATTTACTTAAACTTTTACTTAGACTCTATTTATATTGAAATTTTAAGTCTTTTTTAATTTTTCAATGCTTTCTCTGACTTGTATTTTTAATGGTTTCAATTAAAGCTATTAAAGGATGCTGGTCATCATCAATAATAGTAATGTCATTAAAATTTGTTAATCCTTGCTTTTCAGCAGTTTTTTCCATTCCCAATGTAATGTCTTTATTGAAATCAACCACATAAGAGTCGATTTTATCTAAACCTAATTTTACAGATGCTACTGCTCTATGGTGACCATCGACTAAAATATATCTATCTCCAGTCTTAACTACAATAGTTGGTTCTGCTAAGCCTTTTTCAAGTTCATAAGTTCTTCCTTGTAATTCATCAGCATAAACTCTATCTTGAGTAGGTTTAATCTTTTCAACGGGAACCGCTTCTCTGGTTAAAGTGGTTTTAATGTCATAAAGTTTTTCCATAGTTTCTCTAAATGCACTAACTTTAGTGGGAGTGGACCTTTCAATATGTGACCTTACAATATCTGTATTGGTCATAATTCCTTTTACATGTCTCTCTTTATCTACTACTGGAAGCCTTGAAATACCATGTCTAAACATTACTCTTGAAGCATCATTAATGTGCATATCTTCTCTTGCAACGATTACTTCTTTAGACATTATTCCACTAACATATTCAGTTTCCCAATCTTTTAATAATAAGTCATAAGCAGTAACTATTCCAACGATATGTCCTTCTTCATCAACAACAGGATAACCATCGTGCTTTGTCTCTTTCATTAATCTTATAACTTCTTTATTAAGTGTATCATATTTTACAGTGTATACGTTTTTTGTCATATAATCTTTAACTGTAGTTCTTTCTGTTTCCATTTTTTACCTCCTATGATACATTTACAAATATTGAATAGTGAAAATATTCTTCGAGTAATAATACTTAAATTTTTTGAGTAATAATACTGCAATTATCTTTTGAGTAATAATACTGAAATTATTCTTCGAGTAATTCTTTTAATATTTTTACAGTTTCTCTTGGATCTGCTTTTCCTTTAGTTAATCTCATAACTTGACCCATTAAGAAGTTTAATGAAGCTTTTTCACCATTGTGGTAGTCATTTACAGCTTTAGGGTTTTCTTCAACTGCCTGTTTGGCTGCTGCTTGAACTTCATCATCTTTTACTACACCAATTAATCCTAACTCTTCAGCTATTGCTTTTGGGGTTTGTTTATTATTTGGCATTTGTTCAATAATTCTTTGTCCTGCTTTAGTGGTTATTTCTTTATTTTGGAGCATGTTTAAGAATTCAATTAAATCGTCTGCTACAATCCCACTTTCTGCAAAGCCCATTTTATTATAAGTTAATACCCTTTTAAGTTCATCTTTCATCCATTTTGCAGCGAATTTTGGATTAAGTTCTTTAACTACTTCTTCATAAGTTTGAGCTAAATCAAGTTCAGAGGTAAGTACTTTTGCAGATTCTTCATCAATTCCATAATCACTAACAAATCTTTTAACTTTGTTATGTGGAGCTTCTGGCATTATATTAAGAACATTGTTAATTTGTTCATCACTAATTTTCATTGGAGGTAAATCTGGATCTGGGATGAATCTATAATCATCTGCATTTTCTTTATCCCTCATTGAAACAGTAATCATTTGTGATTCTAGGTAAGCTCTTGTTTCTTGTTTAACTGCATGGCCTCTTTTTAAGAGATTTTTCTGTCTTATTACTTCAAAGTTTAAAGCTTTGTATGCACCTTTAATAGAGTTTATGTTTTTCATTTCTACTCTGTTTCCACCGTTGATTGAAACGTTTACATCTGCTCTCATAGTACCTTCTCCACGAGCCCCTCCACTATATTCTAATACTCTAATAAGCTCTTTTAAGAAGTTACGTGCTTCTTCTGGAGAGTGCATGTCTGGTTCAGTAACAATTTCGATAAGTGGAATTCCAGAACGGTTAAAATCTACAATACCTCTATCTGGCTTGTATTGTCCAGGGTCTTCTTCCATGTGGATTTCTCTAATTCTTATACCATTTAATTCTCCTTCATAACCTATAGGTACAGAGGTTTTCTGATATCCGCAAGGTAAATCAGGATAATCGTAGTGTTTTCTCATGAAATATGTAAAGTTTTTATCAATTTTACAGTTAAGCATTAATGAAATCATTAAAGCATTTTCAATTGCTTTTTCATTAGTTGGAAATGGTTTAGCACCTGGCTGATTCAAACATACTGGACATATATTTGTGTTTGCTGCTGCTTCTTGATAGTTTGTAGGACAGTTACAGAATAATTTTGAATCAGTTTCAAGTTGTACATGGATTTCAAGTCCACACATCATATTTACATCTATATTAACCCCTCCAAGGATTTTTAAGTTTTTAAGATTTATTTTTAATTAAATAAGAATAAGTAGTTAATTTAAGAAAATCATCATTTCAAAATTAATTTTTATTATAATATTTTATTTATTATAATTTTTATATTCAATTTTATTATTAAATTATAATATAATAACTATAAATTAATTATAAATTAATATTATGTTAATTTATGTATTATTATATTTATAAAGATTTTCTTTATAATAAATTATTGTTAAATTATTGAAGTTTTAAAAATAGAAAAATAAAGTTTAAAAATAGAAAAAGCTTTAAAAATAGAAATTTTATTATTTGTATTTATTTTTTAAAGAATCTCTGATGTATCTTTTAATGTACTGGTCTAGTTCTGGGCTGATTTCACTTTTTTCAGGACCTAATTTGCTTTTATCGGTAAATGTTCCTTTAAGAGTTCTTCCAGTCCATTTAACTTCTTCTTCTACTCTTTTGCCATATTTGGTACCGAACATTTTAAAGAGAGGGAATTTGGTTATACCATTAGCTCCGCTTAAAATAAGCATTCCTATATTTGCTAAATTATCAGTCCATGTTCCGCAGATTATTTCTAAATCTGGGAATTCAAGTCTTATTGTAGAGACAACTTTTGCATAATATAATGATGCTGGCTGTGAGCTATTTGCATATTCGGTTTCAGGATGTGGATTTAAGGAATAAAAGATTACTCTATCTATTTTATGTTCTCTGATGTAGTCTTTTAAATATTCTAGATCTTCATAGCTTTCCCCAAGGCCTAAGATTATTGTAATTGCTTTTTTAAACCCTAAATCTCCAGCTTTATCTAACATATCACTGATTTGATTTAATGGCTTACTGGGGCAAACAATTTTTTGAAATTCTGGATTTGCTAGCTCAACAGCTCCTGTAATCCCTTTAATTTCGGAGCCATATTCCTCTAATTCAGAGGTAATTCCAGTATTAAGCCAAAGGCCATCACCAGTTATTGAGTGTATATTTTCAGCTATTGATTTAATTTCTTGACTAGTAAAGGATTTGTATCCTCCAGATAAAAATTCTATGTTCCATCCAAGTCTACTGCACATTTCAGCTTCTGCTAGTATATTATTCACTCTGCGTTTTGCTTTAGCTGGATCTTTGATTTTGTTTTTCTGAGTACTCATATAACAGAATTTACAATCTCCTTTATCGCACCACCATGATAAAAAAACAGCTCTTTCAAGGCTTATTTCACTATATCCTTTTTTTAAGCTAAGGTTATTGGCTTTAGTGATTAATTCAAGTGTTTCAGTACTGCTTATTTTCTTCATGGTTTCTCCTTCTTTCCTTTTATTTATATTCTATTTTTGGTCTTTGCTTTTCTTTATTATTTTATAATATATTCTTATATATTAAATTTTGTAAATATGTTCTATAATAGATATTTTCAAATATTTTAAAAATAGAAACATTTATATAGTATGTTAAGCAACATATTATTACTGTATTGTTGCAGTATTAGTTTTTACAAAACTTGATTTGCAAGCATGGGTTATTATGCCGTCGTAGCTCAGTAGGTAGAGCGTTCGGCTGTTAACCGATTGGTCACAGGTTCGAGCCCTGTCGACGGCGCTTTTGGGCCCATAGCTTAGCCAGGTAGAGCGCTCGGCTCATAACCGGGATGTCATGGGTTCGAATCCCATTGGGCCCACTGCATAATCTTGTTTTTTATTCACTCGTATTTTTGCTCCGATGGTGTAGTCCGGCCAATCATTTCGGCCTTTCGAGCCGAAGACTCGGGTTCGAATCCCGGTCGGAGCATTTTTTATATTTGAAAGATTTATTGGGATCTCCTTCCCTCTCTTAGTAGCGGGGGTGTCCGAGCGGCCAAAGGAGACAGGCTTAGAACCTGTTGACGCAGGTCTACCAGGGTTCGAATCCCTGCTCCCGCATAATCTTCTATATTTTTTATTTTTTATTCCTATTAAGGTATTCATGTGCCGGGGTAGGGTAGGCGGTCATCCTACGGGACTGTGGATCCTGTGACTCGGGTTCAAATCTCGGCCCCGGCCCCATTTTTAAATTTTCTTATTATTTTATCTAATTTTAAATATTTTGTTATGATTTTTCATTTTTTTATTTTTCAAATTTATAAAACTCTTAAAGTATTAGTTTTCAAATGCTCTAACTGCCTTTATTTATATAGGAAAAGATAAAATAAGAATATTAATGAAATTTATTAATAAAACTGTATTTTTATTATTTTATTATTTGCTTACATTCATTAGTGGGTTTTAATATGGCTAAAAAAGGTTCAGCTGAAGAAAGGGATTTAGTTCATAAGCTATGGGATAGGAATTTTGCTGCTATGAGAGCTCCAGCATCTGGAGGAGCTACTAAAAAGCCATTGCCAGATGTTTTAGCAGGAAATGGTAAAATATACTTAGCAATTGAAGTAAAAACTACTATTAAAGATAAAATTTATATTGATCATCCTCAAATCGATGCTTTAGTTGAATTTTCAGAAATTTTTGGTGCAAATCCTTATTTAGGTATTAAATTTAAATACACTAAATGGTTATTTTTATCTCCAGAGATTATGGAGAAAACTAAAAATGGTAATTATAAAGTTGAAAAGAATTATTGTTTAGAAAAAGCATATGAACTTGATGAAATTTGTGGTTTTGATAAACAAATTAAATTCTAATCTCCTTGATGAAATTTGTGGCTTTAATTTGTGGTTTTGATAAAGAAATTAAATTCTAATCTTTATTTATATATTGCTAATTCTTAATTATTTTTTATGTTCTTTTAATATATGTATATCTTTTAATTTTAAGAATATCTATTTTTATATCTTAAAACTATTTTTTATTTTAATCAATAAGTTTATATATTATTAAAACATACCTTATATTACTGTATTATTATGCCAAGATAGCTTAGAGGCGAAGCGGTTGGCTGCAGACCAATTACACGGGAGTTCAAATCTCTCTCTTGGCTTTAGATTAGCATATTATATGTTAATCTCATAAGTATGGGGTTATAGTGTAACCTGGCATCATCTGGGACTCCAGTTGTCTTTGAAGAAAAACGCGTAGTCTGATGATCAGTATAAATTGGTTATGTGATGACCAATTGGAGTACTGAGACAAGAGAAATCCTAGGATCGGGGTTCAAATCCCTGTGACCCCATTTTTATACTTACTATTTTTATCTGGATTTTTTCAATTTAATTTGTTTCTTAGTTGATATTAGGTAAATTTATTTACTATTTTTTAGAAAATAATTAATAGTTATTCTAATTTTTTAAGTGATATTATGGAAAAAATCAACAATGTTTATTGTATTGAAGGATTGATGGCGGATTCTAATTCTTATTTAATTGATAATACTGATTCCGGCTCTGAATATAATTATATTTTGGTCGATACAGGAACTGGTGAAACAAAGGGTTATTTATATTCTATTTTAAAAGAAATAGGGATTGATCCGGAGGATATAGATTTAATTGT
The DNA here is from genome assembly GCF_900114585.1 of Methanobrevibacter olleyae. NCBI lineage: Archaea > Methanobacteriati > Methanobacteriota > Methanobacteria > Methanobacteriales > Methanobacteriaceae > Methanobrevibacter > Methanobrevibacter olleyae. The sequence goes on from NZ_FOTL01000028.1 coordinate 20,112, forward strand.
TAATACTCATTGCCATTTTGATCATGTTGGTGGAAATGACTTTTTCCCTAGTGGTAAGGTAGCTATTCATAAAGAAGATGCTAATTCATTAAGAGACCCTTCCAGCAAATTAACCGTTTCTTCCTTGTTTGGTTCTCAAATTAGAAGACACGATGTCGATATTGAACTTGAAGAAGGAGATAAAATAGCTAATTTTGAAGTTTTGCACACTCCAGGACATAGTGAAGGAGGATTATCTTTATGGGATGATGAGATTCTTATTTGTGGAGATACTATTTTTGCTAATGGTGGAATAGGTCGTATGGATATAGGTGGAAATCCACGAGATATGAAAGAGTCTTTGATGCGCCTAAAAGAGTTGGATGTTGAATATTTACTTCCAGGACATGGGCCATGGGTAAATAATGGAAAAGAACATATTAAAATGTCTTGTATGAATATGGGAATAATGTAATTAATTTTAATTGCACTATTTCCATTTTTTTTAAAATTACTAGTTTTTATATTAAAAAAATTTAAGGCCTTTAAGGATTATCCGAATAATCCTCCAGCACCCATAAATTTCTTTTCTGCCTTTTGGAAAGCATTTCTTTTAACAAGAATAGAAATTTTATCCCCATTACTTAAAATATCATCTGGTTGAGGAATTTCTAATTCATGGTTTGGTTTATTTTTAGAAATTATAATATAATCTTTAGTTGGTGAGAACTCAGAAACTTTCTTTCCAAATACTTTCGGATTTTTAATAGTCATATCTAAAATCTCAGCATTACCTGCACCAAATGCCATTAAATCTGCTACATTTGGCCTTGAGATGATCTTTTCAAGGAAGCCTGCTGCAGTTCTTTCAGGGCTAATTACCTTATCAATTCCAACTTTTTTAAATGCTTCTTCATGATCTGGATTACTTACTCTTGCAATAATTTTTCCATCGCTATATTCTTTTACTAAAATACAAGATAATAAGTTTGATTCATCATTACCGGTACTAGCTACAAAAACATCAGCTTCTTCAATGTTTGCTTCTTCTAAAGTTTTTGTATCAGTTCCATTACCACAGATAACCATTGCATCTAATTCTTCTGAAGCCTGATTACATAAGTCTTCATCACTTTCAAGAATTGTAACATCATATCCGTGCTTAATTAAACGGTTTGCTAGTGAAAGTCCTACACGACCTCCTCCCATAATCACAATATACATAATAAACACCTAATAATCTTTTTTTATAAAACATAAAATTAAAAATTTAATAAATTCTTTAAAATTTATATAATTATTACATTGTTTTAATATCTTAATTTATATTTATAAATCTTTCGTAAAATTAGTTTTTATTTATTAGAATAATAATAGAATGATGAATATTTGATGATTTAAAAGGCATTTTTTTGGTTTATCTTTTACTATTTTTAATCATTTTTTGTTTTTTGATTGTTTATTCATTATTTTAATTTTTATTATAATGAATTTGCTGTTTTATTAGTTATTCCCTTATTCTTTTTTTATTCTTGAGAATTATCATTCTTAAATTGATTTATTCTTCTTTTAGGATTGAATATTTCACCAATTGTTCTGAATAATACTAAAACAGGAATAATTTCTAATCTGCCAATCCACATTAGAAAATTAATGTTAATTTAAGAGGCAGTGGTAATCCTCCATATACTATTCCAGTACTTAACCCATTGTTACTTTGTACAGAAATAACATCAAATAATGCAGTAAATGGATCATATCCATACATAGTCATTATAATCCATCCACATAGTAAAAACATAAGGAACAGTGCTATATATGCAGATGCTTCTTTTATCTCCCTTCCACTTATTTTCTTCCCACCAATTCTTGTATTAATTATCCTACCTTCAGGTGAAATTAGGTTGGTAACGGTTAAATTCATTCCTTTTAGTGCAGTAATAATTCTAATAAGTTTTAAACCACCTACAGTAGATCCGGATGAACCACCTATTAACATCAGAACCATTAAAACAATTAATGAAGAACTTTGCCATCTTGCAAGTTCATGGGGATTTATTACATTTGCTCCTGTAGTTGTAATTGCAGAAACTATGGTATATAATTCTTCTATGGATATCATTTTATTTGTTAGCAAAATAATTACACTAGCTATTATAATTAAACATATCATTAATTGGAATTGAACATCTTTGAGGAGAGCTTTTCCTTTAGTTTTAACAATTTTATAATGAATTGTAAAGCTTGTTGCACCTAAAATCATTAAAATCATGCTGATTATATAAACTAAACTGTTTTGATAGAATCCAATATTTGCATTTTTAATAGACATTCCTCCAGTAGAAACACTGGTAAATGTAAGATTTATAGCATCAAAAATTGAAAGACCTACAAGTACAAAAAGAGCTATTCCTGCTGCGGTATAAATTAAATAAATCTGCAGAGCTTTCTTTAAGGTATTTGCAATATTTGGCTTAATTTTTTCTTCTCTTGCTTCTGATTTATATAATCTAGATGCGGCGGTACCTGATCTAATTAAGATTCCGATAAATATAATTACAACACCTAGTCCGCCCATCCATTGTTCTAAGCTTCTTAAGAATAAGATAGATTTAGGTAAAATTTCAACATTTACAAAAAAAGTCATTCCACTTCCAGTCCATGCAGACATATTTTCAAAAAGTGCATCGACAAAGTGGATATCTAATGAAAGGAACATAATTGAAGCTCCAATTAGTGAAGCCCATAACCATGCAATGGATGAAATTAACATTCCATGTTTCAGCCTAAGTTTGGTATAACTTTTAAATTTTTTACTAAAGGCGGTTCCTAAAGCAAATGATGTTAAACAAGGAATTAAAAAAGCGCTGACATTAATGTACTCTCCATATATTAATGCAACTAAAATAGGTAGTAATAATAGTAGACCTAATCCTTGCATTATGTACCCAATATAATTGAGTACGATGAATAAATCTGCTTTAGTGATATATTTCCTTTTCATACAAATATTGATTTATTTTTTTTATATTTAAATATTATTATAGTTTAGTTTCTCTTTCTACAAACTATACTAATTTAAATATATAATTTTAAATAAGATTTGTTATATATTTTAATAATAAATTATATATTTTAATTTAATAATATTTTAATAATAAAGATTATTTTACAAAAGAACTTACCTAATAAATAGTAGCTATTCAAACTTATATAATAGATATTCTAATAAATATTATTTATTCAAATAAATAATGTTATACTAATAAATAATACTTCAAATGTATAGTAGTTATACTAATAAATAATACTTCAAATGTATAGTAGTTATACTAATAAATAATACTTCAAATGTATAGTAGTTATACTAATAAATAAATACTTCAAATATGTAGTAGTTGATAAAATGAAAAATAAAAAAGTCATTATATTTTTAATATTTGGTTTAGCAATAATGGCTATAATGCTATATTTTATTGGTATAGGAGAAGTTATTGAAGCTCTTAGATTATCCAATTTATGGTTTGTTTTATTAGCTATCATTTTACAGGTTTTCACATATTTCCTTTATACATGGAGATGGCAGATTATTAATAAAACAGCAAACATGTCTTTAGGAATAAAAAAATTAATCCCTATGGTTTTAGTAAGTTTGGCAGTGAATAACATCACTCCAAGTGGCCGTGGAGGGGGAGAACCAGTAAGGGCTTATCTTTTAGCAAAAGAAGAACATTATAAATTTGAAGATACTTTTGCCACTGTTATTACAGATAGGGCTTTAGATACATTCCCCTTTATTGTACTTGCTATTTTAACAATTATTGGTATAATTATTAGCTTTTCATTAGACATTACTTGGATTGTATTATTAATTGTATGTGTAGTTGGAATCACTGCAGCAGTTATTTTATTAATTTATGTATGTATCAATGAAGATTTTGGTGTAAAACTTACTGCTTGGATTATAAAAATTGTCCGTAAGTTCTATAAAAAGTTTAATGATAAAACAGAAAAAAGAATTGTTGAAGCAGTTATAAGCTTTCAAGCTACTATGAATTCATTACTTAGAGATAAAGATATTTTATATTATGCACTACCTTTGTCTTTTATAATTTGGGTATTTGAAATTTTAAGAGTTTATGCTGTTTTCTTGGCATTTGGTGCTCAAGTTTCTCCAGTTCTTATTGGTGAAGTATTTATTTTAGCATCACTTGTAGGTATGATTCCGCTACTTCCAGGTGGTCTTGGAGCGGTAGATGGTATAATGATTTTGTTTTATTCTACTGCAGGAATTACAGCATCTATAAGTGCAGCGGCAACTGTGGTTGAAAGATTAATTTCATTTTGGATGACAACATTTATAGGATTAATATTCCTTACAATGTATGGTACATCTGTTTTAGATAAATCATTTGAACTTGCTGAGTCTGAAATTGATGATGAGGTCTCTGAAGAAGAAAAGAAATTCTTAGAGCAATTATCCAAAGAAGATGAATTGGATAGTGATATTTCAGAAAAAAGCGATGAAGATAGCTGTGATGATGTGGAAGAAGCACTTATTGAAGTTTCAGATGATTAAAAAAAGAAGTTTTAGAATAAAAATAAAAATTTAATCAGCTCTTTTTCTTAAAGATTGTCCTATTAATTTGGTATTACTGTAATATTTCCTTCATAAACACATCCCTGATATCTATCATCACCTGCAAAAGTGAAATCACCATAATAATTCTCATCACCAGCATCAGCTAAGTATTCGGCATTTTCTATAAGAAACTCGCCATTTTCATCAGTTTCCGTATTTACTAATGTTCCCATTTGATATCCTGGTTTATGATATGTAATTGTTTTATTAGCCACTCCTTGGCTATAAGCATCCATTAATACTCCTTTAATTGTTCCGTTTTCTTCAACTTCAGTAGTATTAATTATCATGAATGTAGCTACATCATTGTTAAATTGGAACCAAAATACACCTATACATATTACAAATGCAATAAGCATAAATAAAAAATAATAACTTTCTTTTTCCATTCAATCACCTTTAATAATATATTAGAAAATATTTTAAATAAAGTTAACTTTAACTAATCAATAATTTTATATTTAAATAGGAAACTTTAGATAATTTTTTTTACAAATCATTAATTTTATATTTAAATAGGAAACTTTATTTTAATGAATTAATATATAATTAATTATTAGTATAAATTAGATTAATTTTTATAATTTTAATTAATTAATAAATTTTAATTTATTCTAATTTTTAGATATTTAAACATTTAAATGGTGAAATAATGGAAATTAATGGTGTAGAAATTAAAGATACTTATGCAGAAGGTTTTGGAATTAAAGTAACTAGAATTTTAGTTACTGCAGCTACTGAAGAATTAGCAAAAATTGCAGCTACTGAAGCAACTGGTTATGGAACTTCTGTAATCGGATGTCCTGCTGAAGCAGGTATTGATTGCTTTGTGCCAGCTGAGCATACTCCTGATGGCAGACCTGGTTATGCAATTATGATTTGTCAAGGTGGCAAAAAAGCACTCGATCATGAATTAATGGAAAGAATCGGGATGTGTGTTTTAACTGCTCCTACTACAGCAGCATTCAACTTACTTGAATCAGAAGACACCTTAAAAACCGGTAACAAACTCAAATTCTTCGGTGATGGATTTGAAAAAGAATGTTTTATTGATGGTAGAAAAGTACACTCTATCCCAATTATGTCTGGTGACTTCTTAGTAGAATCTGAATTCGGATACAAAGATGGTGTAGCTGGAGGAAACTTCTTTATTTTAGCAAAAGACCAAATGACTGGTGTAAAAGCAGCTCAAGCAGCTGTTGAAGCCATTTCCAAAATTGAATCTGTAATTACTCCATTCCCTGGTGGTATGGTTGCATCTGGTTCCAAAGTTGGATCCAATAAATACTCCAAATTCTTAAATGCATCTACTAATGAAAAAATGTGTGTAACTTTAAAAGATGAAGTTGAATCTGACATTAGAGCAGATGCTGATGGTGTATTCGAAATAGTTATTGATGGTGTAGATGAAGAATCCGTAAGATCAGCTATGAAATCAGGTATTGAAGCAGCTTGTGCTGTTGATGGGGTTCTTGAAATTAGCGCAGGTAACTTCGATGGTAAACTAGGTGCCTACATCATAAACTTACATGAATTATTCTAATTCTGTAGGATTAATTTAAATTATTAAAGTTAGTTAATTAATATTTTTATTAATTTATTAATTAGCTTCCTGAATTAATTATTTTTTGAGATGATATTATATTATCTCACTTTTCTAATTTTCTTTGTATTTTTTCTTTATTTGGTGTTTTTTCGCATGTTTTATTTTTTATAGTTTAGTTTAAGATTGGAGTTAGTCTTTATACTTTTTAGTAAACTCATTAATTTCAGCAAAGCTTAAATTAACTCCTAAAACAATTCCTTCTTTTTTAAGTTCTTCAATAGCCATGCTTAAATAGAACTTGTCTGGTCCAGATAACCAGTGAGAATGAACTTCATTTACAGTACTGTAAATAGTTTCAAGAGATTCTCTGACATTTTTATTGGTATTGATTTTTTCAATAAAGTTATCTTCTTCATTTTCATCTAAAACACCAATAGTTCTTGAAACAGGTGTTTTTATGCCATGGAAATGATATTCAATATTTTCAAGATGGCAATTATATTTTCTAAGAATATCTAATTCATTTTTTATATAATCAACACTATGCCTTTCAGTGATATGAACTAAATTAGGTTGTACTGCTGCAAAGTAAATGTCAGTTCCTCCACTTGTCTCTGGGGAAATAACTTTATCTGCACCAGCATGTTTTAATCTTTTGATGTTTTCTTTTTTGCTTGCTCTTGATACAATCCATGCATCTTTATATAATTCTCTTGTAGTAAGAACAATGAATAAATTGTCAATGTCACTTCCAGTTGTAATAATCATTCCTAAAGATTTATCAACATTAAGCTTTTTAAGAGTTTTGTCTTCTGTAGCATTTGCATTTAATGCAATTACATTATCATTTTCTTCAATATCTTCAACAACATCTTCATTTGATTCAATAATAATGACTTTCTGATTTCTTTTCATTAATTCTTCAAAAACTGCAGTACCCACTCTTCCATATCCACATAAAACATAATGATTTTCCATTTCAGCTAATTTCTTTTCCATAATTCTTCCACTCCTAATATCTTGCAGGTTTTCTGTAACTGAACTAATGATTATAGTTAAGATATATGCAAGAATTCCCACTCCTGCTAAAGCTAATGTTACACTAAAGATCTTTTGTAAAGGACTTATAGGTATGATATCTCCATATCCTACAGTTGCAATAGTTATCACAGTATAATAAATGGAATCATATAGGTTTAGTTTCATAATAAAAATAGATCCTAAAATTCCATATAATGAAATAAGCAAAATTATGAGGACTCCATAAATGCCGGTTTTATCTTTTTTAATATATTCTAGTAGTGTTTTTAGCGTTTTCATTATTATTCCCCATTAGATTCTACTTCTTAACTTTTATCATTAGGTTCTATTTTTTAACTTTTATCATTTAGATTCTATTTCTTACCTTTTAAATTTTCATTGTTCTTATAGTTAATATTGCCCTTATAGTTAATCATGTCCTTATATTTAATTATTAGTATGATTATATAATATAATATTTATGACTTTGTTTTAATTTTTAAATTTTTAAGATTCAATATTATTTATAAAATATTTGAAGGTGTAATAATGGATCCAATAGATATGATGACAACTGATTACAATTGTGAGTACTTAGGCCTTTCTCGTTTATGTTTAATGGAAAATGCAGGTAAGTCTATTTCTGATGAGATAGCCGCTCTTTCAACTTTTAAATTTTCAAAACCTATAAAAATTATTATTTTCACTGGTTCTGGTGGAAATGGGGGGGATGGCTTTGTAGCTGCAAGACATTTATTGAATAGAGGTTTTGAAGTTCAAGTTTATTGTTTAAATACTTTAGATGAGATTAAATCTGATGATGCATTAGCTAACCTTGAGATTTTGATGAGTCTTGAGCCAAGAGTTTCTAGATTGTCTGTTGATTTTATTAAAGACTCTTATGATTTGGATAAGCTTGATTTAAATGATTCTAATTCTGAATTTATTGTACTTGATTGTTTACTTGGCACTGGAATTAAAGGAAATCTTAGAAGAAAGCTTAGAAAAACTGTAGAATTAATTAATGAAATAAATGGTTTAAAAGTAGCTGTTGATGTTCCTTCAGGTTTAGATCCATTAACTGGAGAAATATCTGATATTGCTGTTGATGCAGATTATACTATAAGTTTTCATAAAATTAAAACTGGTGTTAAATTAGCTGGAGAGGAAAAAGTAGGTGGAATGATTACTTGTGATATAGGAATTCCACTTGAAGCTGAGATATTTGTTGAAGGTGGAGATTTATTAAGGTTAAAAAACAGAAATAATGATTCTCATAAGGGAAATAATGGTAAAGTTCTGATTGTTGGAGGCAGTAAAGATTATCATGGCGCACCAGCTATTTCTGCTAAAGCAGCAATTGCTACAGGTGCAGATTTAACTTATATTTACACTCCTAAATCTGCTGCTCTTGCTATAAAATCATTATCTGAAGATTTCATTGTAAAAGAAGCAAAAAATGATTATCTATCTCTTGATGATTTAGAAGATATTTTAGAATTGGCATCAAAAGTTGATGCAGTTTTATTAGGACCTGGTTCTAGTCAAAATGAAGAAACTGCCAAATTATTTAATGTTTTAGCAATGAAAATTGACAAACCATTAGTTTTAGATGCAGATGCTTTAAAATTAGTTGACTTATCTTTAATTTCTAAAAAAGAAGATTTAATCATCACACCACATTTAGCTGAATTTAAATCTTTCTTTAGAAATATTATTTCTAATGAGGATTTAAGTAATTTTGAAAGAACTATTAAATTAGATGATAAAGATAATTTGGACTTTAGAAAAGTTAATGATAAAATTGATAGCTTACAAAGAGTTACAAAGAAAATTAAGGGGTCTATTATTTTAAAAGGCAAATATGATTTCATATTTAATGGAAATAAATTGAAAATTAATAGAACTGGAAATCCTGGAATGACTGTTGGCGGAACTGGAGATGCATTAGCTGGTATTTGTTTAAGTTTATTATCTCAAGAATTAAATAGTTTTGATGCGGCTCTACTTGCCCCGTATTTAAATGGGAAAGCTGGGGATTTAGCTTATGAAGCTCAAGGCTATGGATTTGGAGCACAAGATTTAACCCAATATTTAGGTGCAGTGATGAGTGGTTTAATTGACTAATTTAGTTAAAGCTATCTTTAGAAATAGGCTTAACCGTTTTATTGCAGAAGTAGAACTTAATGGCGAAACAGTTAAGGTACATTTACCAAACACTGGCAGATGTAAAGAGCTTTTAATTGATGGTGTAATTGTTTATCTTAAGTCAAGCGATAATCCTAATAGAAAAACTAAGTATTCTTTATATTTAGTTGAAAATAATGGAGTTCTTGTTGCAATCTATTCTCAGCAGGCAAATAAAATAGTTTTTGATGCAATTAAAAATAATAAGATTAAAGAGCTTTCAGGATATTCTATTTTAGAATCTGAAAAGAGAGTTGGAAATTCAAGAATCGATATTTATTTAGCTAATGAAGATATTGCTTCTGATAGGGAAAATTCTTCTAATCTTATTGATGAAACTTATGTTGAAGTCAAATCCGTTACTTTAATTAAAGATAGTATAGCACAATTTCCTGATGCTCCTACTGAAAGGGGTAGAAAACATTTAGAAGAGTTAATTTCACTTAAAAAAGAAGGTATGAGAGCAGTTGCATTCTTCTTAATCCAGCATCCAAATGGAAATAGTTTTAGACCTAATTGGGAAAATGATCCTGAATTTTCTAAGACTTTGAAAAAAGCATATTCTGAAGGTGTGGAAATTCTTGTTTATAAAACAGAAAATAGATTAGAGGATATTGAATTAGTTGGAAGCTCTTTAGATTTTGATTTAGAAAAATGATTATTGTAATTAATTAATTAATTAATTAGAGGTTGTAAAATTTTATAGGCTTATTTTATTTTTATGTGATTTTTTGTCCAGTTTTTCATTTGGTAGTCTAAAAATGTTAGAATTCCATTTTTAGTTTTGTAAGTTTTCTTAATTTTTTCTGGATTTGTTTGTCTGTAGTAATTTTCTACTTTATTTGATGTTTTTTCAATATTTTCATCATCTAAGTATTCTATGTATCTTTTGAAGTGATTTAAGACATGTTTGTTTACAAATTGCATTAAAACTTCTGGAATCGAATCATAATTTTCTATAATAATTTTTAAATTTTTCAATCG
>NZ_FOTL01000029.1 GCF_900114585.1 Methanobrevibacter olleyae
CCAGCACCAACATGCTTACCATTGGCATTTATTATTTGCACTTTAAATCTTCCACCTCTAAAATACATTTTAAGATTTTTATTCTTTGTTATAGGAGAATCTAAAATTCTTAAAGTACTTACAACATTACTAGGATTATAATCACTATTACCATCGAATTTAGCAATAATATTGTATTTTCCAACTTTCTGTTTAAGAACTAGTGTTGCATATCCTCTGACATCTGTTTTTATAGTGTATTTTAAATTTCCAATTGTTATTTGGATATTTTGGTTTGCTATAGGGTTTCCTTTGTGGTCTGCTAGCTTTATAGTGTATTTAGTACCATCATTATAAAACATAGAAACATTACCAGCACTTAGATACGAATCACCATTTATAATTATATAATTAGTAAAATTCTTACCACCTTTATAATAAATCATTTTAATATTGTGTTTTCCTTTGTCTAAATTATAAAAAGTAACACTAGCATCATTTATATGGCCACTATTAATTTTCTTATCATTTTCATAGTAATCAACAGGATAATTAAGATTATAGTAGTAGATTAGATTGTTAATTGTGACTGTTGCTGTATTTTTAGGACGATAAATATTAAAAGAACAAGCATATACATTAGTAGAGAGGTTATGCAAATAAATAGCACCACCATAAATAGCAGTATTATTGACAAAAGAACAAGCACTTAAAACACCATTAACACCATACCAAAAAACAGCACCACCACTCACATTAGCAGGGTTATTAACAAAAGAACAAGCACTTAAAAGACCATTAGTACCCCACCAAGAAACAGCAGCACCCCAATTAGCATGGTTATTATTAACAAAAGAACAACCACTTAAAGCACTATCATTACCAGCCCACCAAACAGCACCACCATTATTATTCGTAACACTGTTATTAACAAAAGAACAACCGCTTAAAAGACCCTTATACTTAGTCCAAGAAATAGCACCACCATAATTCTTTGCATGGTTATTAACAAAAGAAGATCTGATTAAATAACCATAGTCACCATGCCAATCAACAGCACCACCCTTCTCATTAGCATGGTTATTAGCAAAAGAACAATCACTTAAATCACCATAAGTTCCAGTCCAATAGATAGCCCCACCATACTTGGCATGGTTATTAACAAAAGAACAACCACTTAAATCACCATAAGTTCCAGTCCAATAGATAGCACCACCATCATGATTGGTATTGGCATTTATGAATTTTATATTTTTTAATGTGACATAATCAGCAATTATAGTGAATATTCTTGTTGATAATTTTCCATCAAGCACATGGTTTTTACCATCAATAATTATGGATTTACGGATATCTATATCTGAATCACCATCGGAATAACTATAATCTTTATCTAGAGTTAATGTATCATTTGCAGGTGTATTGTTGATTAAAATTTGTAAATCTTTGAATGATGATCCTGTACCTTTTAAGTTATCCTCATTCATTACATTATTGACTTCATCTTCTTTACCAGACTCTGAAGCTACTGCACTATCATCACCGGTTCCAAGATTAATCTTTTCCTCTACTGTTTCTGCATCTATAATTGCCATGTTTTCATCTAAACCTATTTCAGAGCTTGTATTCTCTTGTGCTGAGACAGCCGAAATAGATAAAAAAATTAAAAATAAAAACACTATAACAATTTTATTCAAATCGTTAACCATTTTATTTACCTCCAATTATTTTTTATTAATTTATTTAAATAAATGAAATTAAAAACATAAATATGTATAAGTAATTAATAATAATTATATACAAACATCTATAAATAATTAACGACACCGAATAAAAAAAAAAATATATAATTAATTTTAAACTAATATTAGATATAATGCTATGATAATAGGTTGGATTAATAAAAATATTTATAATTATTATACCATGAAAAAAACTTTTTTTCTAATCCAAGTTTAGGTCTTTAAAATATTTCATTTTTTTTATTAGGCTTTGTTGAGATTCTATTTTTCCTATTACTATATTAAATTTTCTTTTGTTGATAAATTCATTTTTTAATATTTCATTATTTCCTAGGTTATTAAAAATAATATAAAAAATATTAGTTTTCAAATGGACTCTTGAATAATCCATTTATAAATAAATTTATATAAAAAAGTTTAAGAGATGAAAAAATTGATTTTTAAATAATCTTATTAAATTGCTGAAAATCCGGTTTAAACATAGTTTAAAGATTTAAATCAGAATTTAATTATTGCTAAAAATTGATTTTATTGTTTTGATTAAAATGATATATTTTTAATCCCTTATTAGAAGAATATGGATTTAAATTTTATTATTTTAAGTTTATCATTTTAAAAAAATATTAATTTTTTAATTTATGATAATTTATAAGATATGAAATTTGTTTTCATGTATTTTATTAAAATTAAAAAAATATTGTTAAAGAAAAGTTATTTAAGAGAATGTAATTATTTTAAATTTATCAAATTATTGAATTTTTACTTTTGGAGAATAAAAATGCTTCTTAATTGGTGTGAAGAAATTAGAAATATAGATCCTTCAATAAACTTTAGGTCTACTGGCGGATGGTTAAAAACTGTTACTGGCTTAGATAAAAGTGTATTAAATGGATTTTCATTAATTGGAGAATTTGTTAAATCAGGAGACTATAAATCCGAATTTGCAGATGGATTATATCTCGACTGCAATAAAGAAGGGAAAAAATCTAATCCTAAACAAGATTTTAGATTACTTAGATTAAAAAATGGCAAATTAACACTAATTGATCAAGTTTATGACGCTAAGAAAAATTGGGCTGTTGAACTATGGGACAGTATTAGTGAGGAAATTGATTCTAATTACAAAGAGAGTGAAGTAGATAAAATAATGACATTAATATTAGATAAAACTGGTAAAGATGTCAAATTATTAAAAAAACTCCAAAATGAATTAAATCAAGTTATTGTTGATTTTGAATAGTTTAATTATGAATATATTATCAACTTAAATCCATTATTAGACTAGATTCAATAAAGTATTTAAAAATGATTTATAAAAGTATACCTTTTTATAAAATAAAAATATAACAATGTTATGCATAACTTAAAAAAATAAAAGATAATTAAATAAAAAATTATCTTAAAACACAGCTTGGCATTAAAAAATAATTAAAAAAATTATCTTAAAACCCAATTTTGTACTTTCTGTTTAGAACTGGAAACAAAGCTACCTTGAATAGATAAACCAGATTTAATATTAGCTCCAGTGCATAATTTCTCTAAATCATTTAAACTTTTACCAAAGCCACTACCTTCATGAGTAACAAATGGTTTAATAGTTTTGCCACTAAAGTCTAACTTTTCAAGCTGAGTCCACACTGGCATTGGCATTGTACCCCACCAATTAGGAAAACCTATATAAATTAGATCATATTCAGCAATATCTCCAATATATCCTTTAAGTTCTGGTCTTGCATCATCATTTAATTCTTCCTGAGCTATTTTAGTACATTCCATATAATCTTCTGGATAATCAATTAATGGATCCATTTTAAATAAATCTGCATCAGTAAACTCTTTTATATAATTAGCAATTACTTCAGTATTTCCTATTTCAATGCATTTTATTCCTTCATTACTGTAATTATTTCCTTCTCTTGAAAAATATAAAATTAAACTTTTTGACATTATAAAAACCTCAAACTTATATTAATTAAATATTCATATATCTTTAATAATATATAAATTTAAAAAAAGAAAAAACAAGCTATCTTAAAAACTTCTTAAAAGTTTGAAATAAATAAAAATAGTGAGTAATATTGAGATAATTCGCTTTTATTATCCCAAAATAATTTTAAATGTGCATAAATACACAAAGAGCAATTAAACCTATACTAATCTTTGACGAGTGGTAGGTTTTTTGTTTTGCCAACTGTATCTTCTTATTTTGCTGGATTTACCAAATCCACAAGAAGCACAAACTTTTTTACGTATGTGATATGAGTTTTTACCACATCTTCTACATCTAATATGGGTCTTTTTATTCTTTTTACCCATTGATGGAGTTCCTTTCACTTCTATCTCCTCCTAAATCAATAATAAAACATAATAATAAATTTCATAATTCATATAGAATACATAAAATAGCCTATAGAATAGTCTTATTTAAAATAAGAACATAAAACAGATAATTAATTAAATTAATTAAGAATAGTCTTATTTAAAATAAGAACATAAAACAGATAATTAATTAAATTAATTAAGATGTGAATTAATTTAATCAATATAATAAATATCAATAATCTTTATTAGAAACAACAAAGAAAAACTTTAGAAAAAATAAGAAACTGAGTTTCTATGGAGAAATGTATACAATATTATCTCCTCTAATGAGAACAGTACCTAATCTTCTCATTATCTCTCCTTTCTCTAATTCTTCAGCATCATTAAGTACTAAATTCATGTGTAAATCAAAACTTTTTAAGATGCCTCTGAATTCTCTTTCTCCTTTGAGTTTAATCAAAACAGGAGAATTTACTGCTTTTCCTAATGCGTCAAGTGGTCTTTGAACATTTTGTTGTCCGCTCATGATTATCACCTATACTATTTTAAATATGTTTGTATAATATATAAACTTAACTATTTTTTTAATTAAAAAAAGTTAAATAGACTATTTCTTTAAAACAAATAATATATAATAATACTTTATTTTAAAATATCATACATAAATTCAGGGTTTTTAGAAAAAATAAAAGATACCATGTTCTAGACACAATAATCTATATTAATTAGAATTTTTCTAAAAATTTAATAAATTAATAAGATTGAACTATAAAATTAAAAAACAAAAAATTATCTTAAAAATCATTAAAAATTATAAAATTCCAATAAAATTTGTAAAATAATATATAATAATACAGCTGAACCAAATTAATATTACTATTTATTATATTTTATATAGTATATAAAGGTTTTTACTTAAATCAATAAAATAGCTAAGATTTACCAATGTTTTCAAATGAAAATAAATTATAATTATCAATATAGAAAAAAGAATAATAAAAAACTAAATTCTCTTCAAATCAAGTACTGGAGTATTGTTTAGCATATCAACTCCATTAAAGCTAATAATATTTCCATCAATTTCTTTTATTTTTATTGTTGAAACACCAATAGGATTAGGCCTATTTGGAGCATGAGTTGAAAATAAACCCATTATTGGACCATCTCCCCTAAAAGGAACTCTTTGCTTAAATCCTTTTGACTTATGAAAATAGAATAAAACCATATACTCTTCACCAGTTTTCATACTAGAGATACTTTCTAAGTATTCCTCATCAATGATAATCTCTGCTTCTTCATTCATTGCCTCCTTACTAGATTTCGGCATATTTTCCACTGATTCATATTTAGATTTAATATATCCAATCGGTCTAAAAATTATTTCATCCATCTAATCCATCCTAAAAAGCTAATTAAATTATATAAAAAATAAGAAAATGTCAAATTAATAAAAATTACAAAATAAAAAAAAAAATAAATCAATACCCCATAATAAAAATTACAAAATAAAAAAATAAATCAATACCCATAATGAGAATCCAATTGTTTTTCAACATCTAGCAAGACCGAGTTAATAGCTAACTTTAAGAGTTCATTTCCATAAACTTCATCAACATAAACTCCATTTTCTTGAATGTCTATTGCACTTTCTTCAATCTTTGGATCATTTAGGCGTGCTTGAGTAAACATAGATAGACCAACTTCACCATATTTACTTAAGTTTGTCTGATTTTTAACTTCACTTTCATCTATGATACCTAAAACCTTTGCCATAGACAACTCACCAGAGCCGCCATGAGGCCCTTCAGATTCGATAATTTTACTATTTAAAGTGATGAGCAAATCAGTTTCTTCTTCAATATCATACAAACAAGTGACAATAGGCAAATTGCCACCATGCCCATTAACTATAATAACACTGCTGATTCCCAAATAGTTTTTTGCTGATTTTAATACTTTTATAATCTCATTAGATAAATCCTCTAGGGAAACATGGATTCCATGATTTATCTCTTTAATTTCATGAGCAGGATAAATAACACCTAAGAATTTAGCTCCACTTTCTAAAGCTGCATTAAAAGCAATATATGAAGCTATTTTAGCATCTGTATCAATAGGAAGAGCAGGGCCATGATTTTCAAGATGTGATCCAAGTGCAATAATTCCTATCTTATGAACATTAGGATTTTGAACATTTCCAGCATTTAATCTTAAATTTAGCATATTACCACTTAAATAAATATAATATATGAAGTAAAAATCAAAATATGAAATAAAAATAAAAAATTTAGAAAGCTAATCGATAATTAAATATAAGAAATAGCCAACAATCAGAATTATACTTCTAAATTCCAAATAGCATCTCCAACATAATGGAGTGATTTAATAGCTTTTCCTTCCATATTTTCAACCATTTCATACCCGCTGATTAAACTGATTCCAATAGCTAAAGGCTTATTATGAGTTTCTTCAACAATTATTACAATGTCATCTTCAACAATACTTTCCTCTGCATCAACAATACCAGGACTCATTATGTCTGCACCTTTAGTTACAAATTTAACTGCACCCATATCTACCACAACTACCTTACTATCTAATTCTATGTTTAAAGCAGCTTTTAAAGTAGGATATGGCCTGTCGTTAATCATAATAATATATGGCTCTCCATTTACTAAAATAAAGTTATAATCTTCTGCTTCTAGCATTTCAAGAGTGTCTTTATTATTAATAAAAGATCCATAATCTCCAAGCTCTTTTTTAATTTCCTTTATTTTCTTTTTCTTTAAAAAATATCTTTTTTTAATTTTCAAAATCAGCACCTTAAAGTTCTCTATTAAATGTTTTTATATTTAAATAAATTAAAAATTTTATATTTTTATATATGTATCTTATTTTAATAATATTTTACTAAAATTTAATAAGTAATTAAAAATTTTAATAATTAACATAGTATAGTTTTTATATATTAAAATTATATTATAGTATATTAAATTAATTTTAGGAAATTAATTTTTAAAATTATTATTAAAACCAATAATTAAAGTTAATAATTGAAATTGATAGTTGAAATTGAAAGTTGAATCAAATATTATCAATTATTAAGAAAGTTGAATCAATTATTATCCATTATTAAAATTAATTTTGAAATATTAATTTATAAACCGAATATTAATACTTATTTTTATTAAAATTAATTTTGAAATATCAATACTTATTTTTATTCAAATTAATTTCATTGTTTATTAAATATTTTTGTGATTTTTTATGAGTGATAAAAACGAATGGGGCAGTAATCTATCATTTATTTTAGCAATGGTAGGTTCTGCTGTAGGACTTGGAAATATATGGAGATACCCATATGTTTTATACAGTAACGGTGGTGGAGCATTCTACATTCCATATATCGTTGCAATATTATTGATGGGAGTTCCATTTTTAATTTTAGAATATGGTGTTGGATATAATTACAAATCATCTTTTCCAAAAGCTATTCGTAAAATAAATAGCAAATTTGAATTTTTAGGATGGCTACTACCTATTTCAGTATTCATCATAATGATTTACTATTCATGCATACTTGGATGGGATGGAATCTATGTAATATTAAGTTTCTTTAAAGGATGGGGAGCAGATCCAAATACTTACTTTGCTACAACATTATTACAGTCAACTGAATCCATTAGCGGAATAGGAAGTTTTATTCCAGTTATAGCTATTGCAATGCTTATAAGTTGGGCAATTGTTTGGTACATTTCCCATAAAGACTTAGAAGAAGGACTTGGAAAAGTAAGTAAAATCCTTGTACCCTTGCTATTTATAATAATGGTTGTAATTGTAGTATTCTCTTTAAGCTTACCTGGTGCAATGATTGGTTTAAATGAATTATTTTCACCAGATTGGAGCCTGTTACTTGATTTTAATATATGGATGGCTGCATTTGGCCAGATTATATTCTCTTTAAGTTTAGGAATGAGCATTGCATTTACCTATGCAAGTTATACAGGAGAAAGTAGTGACTTAATTACTAATACATTATCTATTGCATTTGCAAATTGTGCATTTGAAAACTTCTGTGCATTAGGTGTTTTCTCAATTCTCGGATATATGTCTCTAGAAAGTGGAACTGCAATAGCTGATTTAGTAACTCAAGGTACTGGACTTGTATTTGTAGTATATCCAACTGTATTAAATGTCTTAGGCCAATATGCTTATATCATAGGACCATTATTCTTTATAACAGTTTATCTTGCAGGGCTTACAAGTATTTTATCAACAATTGAGCCATTAGCATTTAGTATTCAAAATAAATTTACTTGGTCTCGCAGTAAAACAATGACAATTCTTTGTTTATTGGGAGCAGTTCTTTCAATGATATATGCAACAGCCTTTGGTGGGACACTTCTCGGCTATGTAGATGCCTATATCAATCAGATAGCTATTCTTTTAGGTGTAGTATTTGAATGTATTGTATTTGCATGGATATTTAAATGTGAAAATATTATTCCAGTTTTAAATAAACGCAGCAAAACCTTAAAATTAGGTAAATGGTGGACAGTTGTAGTTAAATATATTTTGCCTATTTTTATTGCAATTGTATGGATTGGCGGAGTGTTAGATGTAATTAATAGTAGCTCTAATGATCAGTTAATTGTATTTGGAATTCTTACTGTAATCTTGATTGTTTTAACTGCAGTATTTACTAAATTACCTGCTACAAACAAAGACTGGGATGAAACTGAAAATAGATTATAATTTATTTATTAAATTATAATTTATTTTTCATTGGTTTAAAAAAAGAAACTTATTATTAAATTTTAAAATATCAATCTATTTTTTCTAAAAATCTACTACCTAAATATTCAATATTTACTTCTTTTACTAATTTTTCTTGAATATTTTTAACTATATCAATATTATCACAAGCTACAAAGTAAATCACGTCAGCTTCATACTGTTTTTCTACAATGGATAGATTTTTTCCCCTAATTTCACTATCAATTGCTTTTATATGTTGATATTCAAAGCTAAATTTAAATATTTCATAAAGCTCCATATCAACTATCTCTGCAATAGAAAGAGTTTCAAGAACAGATTTGCTATAAGCACGAACTAAACCACCTGCCCCTAATTTAATTCCGCCAAAATATCTTGTAACAATAGCAACTGTATTTTCTATCTTATTTTTCTTTAAAACATTAAGCATTGGCCTACCTGCAGTTCCTCCAGGTTCTCCATCATCATCATAAGCCTCTCCATCACTAACTAGATAAGCAGTGCAATTATGTGTAGCATCTTTATATTTTTCAGATATTTCTTTTATAATCTCTTTTGCTTCCTTTTCATTCTGTGCAGGAAATAATCTGCAAATAAATTGAGATTTTTTTATATCTATAGATGATTGAAAGGGTTTAGCTATTGTTTTCATGGTATCATTTAAAAATATTTATAATGTCTTTAGAAATATTTAATAGTAGTTTAGAAAATATTTTATAATTTATAATATCTTGAAATATTTAATAGTAGTTTAGAAAATATTTTATATTATTAATATATACATTTATATGTTTAAAACTTATAATATTATTTTTGATATTTTTATCTAATAAATAAATTCAAAAACAAATAAAACAATTTTTAATATAAATAAATTCAAAAACAAATAAAACAATTTTTAAGTTATAATATAAATAATATTAAAAAAAATCATCGAGGTGAGATCATGGAAGATAAAAAAGCAAAATTTATAGTTTACATCGTTATAGCTTTAATTGCTTTTGTTTGCAGTAGTGCAGTTTATTCTATAACTGGTGGTCTTTCAGATTGGATTGTATCCAGTATAAATAGCGATGAAGATAAAGATAATAATGGTTATTTAGATAGTTCAGAAGGAGAAGGAGGAATCTTTTCTAGTTTTAGCTCAAATGATAAAAATGATAATAATTATGAGGATAACAATGATTCTGGAATAACAGATAAAATATTCTCAAAGCTATTTGATTCAGACTCAGATTCTCATTCTAGTTCAAGTTCAAGATATTACTCAAGTTCAAGTTCTGATGATAACCCAGACTTACTTGCAAGATTTTTAAGGCACTTCATAAGTAATGGATAATTAAAGATAATTCTTTAATAAATCCATATTTTTCTTTTATTTTTTAAAAAAAAACAGTTTTAAAACCATCTATTTTTTATATATTTTCAAGTAATCAATCTATTTTATTATTTAAATTATCAATCATTTACCAGATTTTAAATTATTGATTATTTACCAGATTCAATTATTTTCATTAATTTATCTGTTTCTTTAACTATATCTTTTTCACCAAATGCTTTAGCTATTCTCTTAATAGCATCTAAATTCCTTACATAAGTATCTAGCCAAGCAAAAATATCTCCAGGATAAGTTTGGATTTGGTATTCTTTAAGTAATGAATTAGAAATGTCAATTGGATCCTTTCTATTTAATCTTTGATTGATGATATAGTAGGAAACACCTCTTTGTAAGCATTCACAAAATGGTCTTTCATAACAATCACATCTTAAAAAATCAATTTGGATTTTTAATAAGGCATCTTGGAATTTCTTATCTACCTTTGAAATAGCTTCACCAGATGATATAATATCTAATGTTGATTCAGAGAATAATCTAGTAGAGAAATTCATCTTTAAAGCACTAATCATTTGTTTATGAACAACAGGTGCTAAATAAGCATTTTCAAATAATTCTAAATCTAGTGCAATTGATTGAATCTTCAATAAATTATTAGAATTAACTTCATCTTTAGACATCTTTTCATTAATTTCAGAGAATATATTTTCTTTAAATTTAATCTGTTTAACAATTGTAGAACTTTTAGATTTAGATCTATTCTTTTTATTTTTATTTTTTGATTTACTAGTTGTTTTTTTGTTATAAATTACATCAGATTTAATATCTCTTGATTTATCCTTTTTAAAAGATTTATAATCATTTTTTTGGCCAGTGGATTTAGAATTATTCTCATTGGAATCTTTATAATCTTTAGATTTATTTATTTCATTAAGAGCATCAGCAATATTATTTATATATCTATTAGTTTTAGATGCCTTTTTAGTTTCTTTTTTAGGAATCAGTTTTTCTACACTTTCATCATCCGTAATAAGCTTAATTTTAGAATTATTTTCATTAATGTTACTTTCATTAGCCTTATTTACATCAGTTCTAATAGATTTATTTGATTCATCTTTAAAATTATCTTTAGACCTGTCTTTCCTAGATTTATTAAAATTATCTTTAGACCTGTCTTTTCCAGATTTATTAAAATTATCTTTAGACCTGTCTTTTCCAGATTTATTAAAATTCTTTTTATTATCCTTTTTATCCTTTTTATCCTTTCTAGAGCTGTTTTTAACTTGTTTATTTAAATTGTTCTGAATCTTCTTATTCTTTTTAAGAATATTATCATTTTCTTTATCTATCTTTCTAGATAATAAATGAAGCTCCTTTAAATTAGTTTTAAAGAAAGATTTATTATAATAATAACTTAAATAATGAGGATTATCAATGGAATCTTTAATAATCACACCATCATCAATAGATAAAAATGACATTGCCACAGCTTTTCCAAACTTAGTTGTATCAATTGTACCATCAGAATATACATCAATAGCTTTTTTATCATGAAGTTCATCAAGTGCTGTTTTTATATCCATCGGAACTGGAATATTTTTATAGAATTCCTCAAGATCATTAACTTTCCTTAAAGACTTTGATGATATATCAGCAAGTATTTGTTCAAGTGATCCATCCTCGGTATAGTCTACAAAAATATCTTCAACATCACTTTCAAGCAAATCAAGTGCAACTGCCTCTTCACTTTCATTATCAACTTCACTGCCAATTTCTGGAATAAGATAAATTAATCCTCTATCATGATAACTAGGCCTTCCAGCCCTTCCCAGCATTTGTGAAAATTCATTAGGGGAAATCCATTTATTACCCATTAGTAAGGATTCAAAAATAACTTGAGAAGCCGGAAAATCTACACCTGCTGCAAGTGCCGCTGTTGTAACAACTGTAGCTATTTTGCCTTTTAAAAAGTCTTTTTCAATTTTTTCCTTTTTAAAATAGGATAAACCTGCATGATAAGCAGAAGCACTAATCCCTTTACCAGATAAGAAATTAGCTATTTTATGTGTTTTTCTTCTAGAATTAGTAAAAATTAAAGTCTGGCCATTAAAGCCCTTTGAAGAGCTTGTGTAGAATTCTTTTTCAACTAATTTTCTCATTAGTATTCTTCTTTGAATATCTCCCCTTACAAAAACGATATGGCGTTCAAGGGGAACTGGTCTCTGCTTATACTGAACTAATTTCATATTAAAATCATTAGCTAAACTTTGTGGATTTTTAATGGTAGCAGATAAACCTATTATTTGAGTGTTTGGGAAAATATGCCTTATTCTTTTAATTAAACCGTTTAATCTAAGACCTCTTTCTTCATCGGAAATAGTATGAATTTCATCAACTAAAACTAATCCTAAGTCCTCTAATAAATCGGATTTACCAGAACGGATTAAAAAGTCAATTCCTTCATAGGTTCCAACAAGAATATCTGCATCAGCAATATTAGAGTCAGGTAGTTTAAGTTCTCCCTTTGCTTTAATCCTATTCATACCTACCTTAATAGCTACTTTTAATCCGAGAGGTTCGTATCTCTTTTTAAAATCCCTATACTTCTGATTTGCTAATGCAACAAGTGGAGTTAAAAATAAGAATTTTTTTCCATTTAATGCCTTCGGAACACCTACAAGCTCTCCAACCAATGTTTTTCCACTACCTGTTGCTGATACCACCAATAAATTTTCTCCCTTAAATAAACCTTCACGAATAGCTAAATATTGAACTGGTAAAAGGTATTGGTTTTTTTCCTCTATGATAATCTGTTTAAACTCTTTTGGTATTTTAAGCCTTTTCATAGCTATTTTAGGTATTTTATCATCCTGAACTTTAATCCTATCGAACAATGTTAAATCAGAACGAGCTAATGGATCAAATCTTGGTGAAAGCATGTCTAAAACATCATTTAAGCTACCTGTTTTTTCCAGCACTCTCTTGAAATTTCCAAATACCTTTTTATCATAGCCTCTAAGCTGAAGTTCCCTTTTAATTGTATCTTCAGCACAAGTTTTACAGATTAATTGATCATGATATCTATAAGAAAAATCTGAATTGATAATAGTTACTTCACCTTCATAACTGCAATGTTGACAGATATTTGTAAATCTAACTTTAATATTATTTTGCTTGAGGAAAGATTCCAATTTCTCATCTTTTTCTGATAAAAAAACAGCTTGGGAGCGTAAAATATTAATAGCCCTTGAGGGAGGATAAAGCTTATCTTCATTTTCATCTTTAACTAGAAAACGTTTAATGGATATTGTTCCATCTTCTTCATCTTCCCTAAACTTTAATACACCTATAAATTCAGGTTTGCGTTTTGTATTAAGAGCTCCTTTAGGGCTTCCAATAGGATAAATCTCCCAAGATTTTTTCTTTTTATTTAGTACTATCATTAGTTTATAGATATATTTTTAATAGTTTAAAAAGATTAAGAAAAAACAAAGCAATATAAAAATGTAAAAAAAGCACATAAAATTAAAAATACCATAAATAAATGAAAAAATAATGATGAAATGAAGGAATATGATAAAATGGAAAAATATTAAAAAAATATTAAATAAAACTAAAAAAGTAAAAAAGAGAATAAGCATTAAACCTATTCTTCTATTTCTACACCCATTTTTGCTGCTACTCTAGCAAGAAGAATGGTTACAACAACTGCAATAATAGTTACAACAACAGCATAAATGAATAATCCAGAAAGTGCATCTCCAGCACCCATTACAGATTCAATTAATTTTTGAATTGCATCGTTCCATGCTAAACCTGCAACTAAACCGAATGCAGTAGTTACTAAAGTAATGATAGTTTTAATTACGGTTTGACTTACATCAGACATAATATATCTCCTTATTATTTTTAAAAAAATAACTAAAATTAGTAATCAACTACAATTTAACCTCAAAATCTAATTTAGTTTATAATAATTTAGTTAAATAGAATTTACTAATTAATAGTTATTTAATATTTTGTATTTTATCATATATAAAGTTATTATTAAAATACAGTTAGAATAATACTATAAAGTAATTTTTAGTTAATATTTACTAAATTTTTTAAAAAATAGTCAAAAATATAATTATAATTCAAAAAATAAAGAAAAAATAGAAAAATAGGGCAAAGAATGAAAAATAAAAAAAATAAAAAAATTAAAACAATGAAAGATTATTTCTCCCAAGTAGTGGAAATATCTTAATCAAGGTTTTTGGCCGAAGGCCAAAAAGCTTGAGTTAAACAGCATCAGAACCTCTCTCCCCAGTTCTAATCCTAATAACTTCTTCTACATCAGAGACAAATATTTTTCCATCTCCAACTTCACCAGTACGTGCACTTTCTAAGATAAGATTTAATATATCTTCTAAATCCTCTTCATTAACGATTAGTTCTATACGTGTTTTTGGAATAAGATCTATACAATAGCTAGAACCCCTATAAGATTCTTTTATACCTAATTGCCTACCTCTTCCCTTTACAGAAGAAACATTCATACCTTCACAACCCTCTTCAATTAAGGCTTTTTTAACACTTTCAAACATTTCTTCACGAATCACTGCAATTATTCTTTTCATATAATCCCTCTTATAAATATTTAATTTAAAACCTAATAAATTTAAAAGATTAATGATAAATAAATTTTTTAAAATAAAAATCACTTTTTAATCATAATCTTAAAATTAAAACTTAATTAAAATAAAAATCATTTTTTAATCATAATCTTAAAATTAAAACTTAATTAAAATAAAAATCATTTTTTAATCATAGTTTTAAAATTAAAGCTTAATTAATTTATTCATTAAAGTCTATAAGCAGATTCTTCATGTAAGTATGAATCTAATCCGCCGATTTCTTCTTTATCATCTACTCTTAAACCTACTGTTTTTTCAAGAACTTTAGCAATTACAAAACTAACAGTAAAGCTGTATGCTGCTGTAGCTACCACACTTATAACTTGAACAGTTAATTGGCTTGGGTTTCCAAAGAAAAATCCTGCCACTCCATTTATTGCAGGAGATGCAAATAAACCAGTAGCTATCAAACCCCAAACTCCTGAAAGTCCATGAACACCAAATACATCTAAAGCATCATCATATCCAAATCTAGATTTAAGATTATAAATTGCATAGTAAGATATTATAGCTGCCCCTAAACCTATTACAAATGAACCAGATAATGGAACAAAGCCTGCTGCAGGAGTAATTGCCACAAGCCCTGCAACCACTCCAGTAATTGCACCTAATACAGTTGGCTTTCCTAGTTTTATTATATCTAAAATAACCCAAGTAATCATTGCTACAGCTGCTGCAGTATTTGAAATTAGTATTGCAGAACCTGCAAGCCCATTAGCTCCAAGAGCTGATCCTCCATTAAAGCCCATCCATCCAAACCATAAGAATCCTGCTCCAAGAATAGAATAGCCTAAGTTATGTGGAAGAAGAGAGGTGTCTTTTCTTTTACCGAGAACAAGAGCTAATGCAAGTGCTGAAAAGCCAGAGTTAATTTCTACTGCAACTCCTCCTGCAAAGTCTATTGCACCCATATCCATTAACCATCCACCACCCCAAATCCAGTGACAGACAGGTAGATATACTAAGCTAATCCAAAGTATTGTAAATAAAATCCAGGACCCAGTTTTCATTCTTCCAACAATAGATCCAGATACAATAGCTGCAGTAAGTCCTGCAAATGTTAATTGAAATCCAATATAAACTAATGTTGGAATATTTCCAGTTAAACTATCCACTCCAATTCCTTCTAAAAAGAAGTTAACTGGTAATCCTATAAGTCCATTAATGCTAGAAGGTGCAAAAGCTATTTGATAGCCGTATGCTACCCATATAATACTTGCAATTGCAAATGCAATTAAAGATAAAAACATCGTATTTAATACATTTTTCCTTTTTGATAATCCTCCATAAAAAAATGCAATTCCAGGTACTGTCATTAAAAGCACCATAATTAGACTTACAAGCATCCAAGCTGTATCTCCTGTATCTAATAACATAACAATCCTCCTGATTAATTAATTTTAAAAAATAATTAATCTAAAAAAATAATTAATTTAAAAAAATAATTAATTTAAAAAAATAATTAATTTTAAAAAATAATTAATCTAAAAAATAATTAATCTAAAAAAATAATTAATTTAAAACTGATTTTTTTAATATAAATCTGTATAATTTTAAAAAAAATCTTTATAATTTATAAAAATATTTTAGTCGGAAACGGAAGTCCATTTCCACCTATATTATATTGAATGAAATAGTATATAAATCTTAAGATTTAGAGGATAAGAAAACATCGAAAGTTTAAAAAATAATGAATAAAATTATGCAATTTTAGTAAATAAGGGATAAAAAGGTACAATTAATATAAATAATGAATAAAATTAGGCAATTTAAAGAAATTAAGAAAAAATTTTAGAATTTAAGTTAAACTTAAATAATTAAGAAAGATAATTAATTTTAATCAAAAAAAGTTAAACAAATTAAGAAATAAAGATTAAATCAAGGACAAATAATTAAAAATATTATAAAATTACCATAATATATAAATACTAATGAAGTAAAAACTTAGTATTGTATATTAAAAATATAAAAGTATACAAATGATGACAAGATTTTGAATTAAAAAATAAAAGTTCTATAAGAGGTGAGAATTTGAAAGTTGATAAAAGAGCAAACTTCTGCATATTTTTTGTAATTGCAATCCTTGCCTTGGGATTGAGTAATTTTGCAGCTGTATTTACCGGAGACTTCGTTAGTGCATCTTTTCCAGAAGTCAATGATACCGATAAAATGATTGCATTGGATGATGATAATTTCACTCCAGCAAGTTTAAATGCAGTTTATGAAAAAAAAGTAGTAGAAGAAGTTAATGAAACTGATAATGAAACTGATACAAATTCCACTATAGAAGAAGATATTGATGGTAATACTGACAATTCAAATGCTAACACAAGTAGTAACAGTAATTCAAATTCTAACAGTAACAGTAATACTAATACAAATGAAAATAGTGGAGGAGATGATTCAGAACATACATCAAGTGCTGACAATACAGAAAGTACTTCAGATGAATAATTATTATCCACTTAAAAACTTTTTTTTATTTATTTTATTACACTTCTAATTCTCTTTTTTTAAAATTTCATTTAATGTAAGATTACTCCTTAAATCTTTAAAAGAGAATTTATAAAATTATTAATCTTAATATTTTTGTAAAAATTTTCTTTAATATTTAAAGAATTAAGAAATATTAAAAAAAAATAAAATAAAATAAAATCTATAATATTTAACAATTTTAAAATCAAATTAAAACAAAAACAAAATGTATAAAGGTGAAACAATGAAAGAAAACAAAGAATTTGCTTTAAAGGTAAAGAGCATTAGAGAAAGGCAAAACATGAGTGTTGAAGAGCTTGCTGAAAAAAGTGATGTAAAGCTTGATGTTCTTAAAGCTATGGAAAGCGGAGAAATCATTCCCTCCCTTACTCCACTTACTAAAATAGCAAAGGCTCTTGGTGTAAGGCTTGGAACTTTCCTCGATGATACACCGCAACTTGGACCTGTTCTAGTAAGAGGAGGAAGGCCAAATAATGTATTATATTTCTCAGGAAGAGAAGATGTTACAAATGCAAGTAACTTAGAATTCCATTCATTAGGTGCAGGTAAAATCGATAGAAACATTGATCCATTTATAATTGATATCAGTTATGAAGAAGATTATAAATTATCATCTCACGAAGGAGAAGAGTTTATTTATGTACTTGAAGGAGAAATTGAGGTAGAATATGGTAAAGATAAATTTACTGTAGCTGCAGGTGACAGTATCTTCTATGATTCTGTAGTTCCACATCATTTACACTCTATTAAAGATAAAGCAAAAATATTAGCTGTTTTATATACTCCTTATTAAATATTATAATCAATATTTTTGATATTAAAAATATTATATTAATTTAAAATTGGGATAAAATGTATAAAAACACTATAATTCCACAATTTAGTGATTTGGATGGCCTGAGACATGTAAACAATAACATTATTGGAAGATGGTTTGAATTTGGAAGGAATGAATTATTTAAATTTTTTACCCCAAATCTTGAAGTAAATCATAAAACATGGAAACTAATAATGTTAAAAAGTGAATATGACTTTCTAGATCAGATTTACTATGGACAAGATGTAGAAATTTTAACTTATATTCTGCATATTGGAAATACTTCATTTATTATTGGTAATGAGGCATGGCAAGATGGTAAATTAAAAGCTAAAGGAAAAGCCGTGATTGTTCATTATGACTATATTGAAGAATGTAAAATGCCTATACCTGAAGATATTAAAAATGAGCTAAGTAAACACTTAATTAAAGAAGAAGATATTGGAAAAATTTATAAAGCAAATGTGGAATAATAAAATACTTTGATAAATTCTAAAAAGTTATAATGAATTAAAAGTAGCCTTTATACTGAAAATATAACTTTTTAAAGAATTTAAAATATTTATACTTAATAAGTTTTTTAAAGAATTTAAAATATTTATACTTAATAAGTTTTTTAAAGAATTTAAAATATTTATACTTAATAAGTTTTTTAAAGAATTTAAATTATTTATACTTAAATTTAAGATAAAACTGAATTATAATAAATAAAAAAATTATTAAATCATTAGAAATGGTGAAAATATGAGTGAACTATTTACTGAACTTTCCCTTGGGAAGTTCTTTGAAAGCCAAGTGGAAAAACAACCAGATCATGAATTTATTGTTTATCCAGATAGAAACCTTAGATTTACTTACAAAGAGTTTGATGAAAGAGTAGACAATATGGCAAAAGGTTTACTTGCAATTGGAATTGAAAAAGGAGACCATGTAGGTATTTGGGCAAAAAATGTGCCGGAATGGTTAACTTTTATGTTTGCAACTGCTAAAATAGGTGCAACAATTGTAACTGTAAACACTGCTTATCAATCTCATGAATTAGAATATGTATTAAAACAATCAGATATGAAAGCTTTAGCAATGACTGATGTATTTAGAGATATAAATTACTTCGATATTATTCATGAACTTGTTCCTGAGATGAAAACAAGTGCTAGAGGTAATTTAAATAGTGAAAAATTCCCTTGCTTAAAGTATTTAATTCATGTAGGACAGGAAAAACATAGGGGGATGTTTAATACTAATGAATTGTTATTACTCGGTATGAACTACGATGATGAAGAGTATCAAAGGGTAAAGGATTCTGTTAGTCAACACGATGTAATCAACATGCAATATACAAGCGGAACAGAAGGATTCCCTAAAGGAGTAATGCTTACAAGCCGTAATATTGTAAATGATGGTTATTACATAGGAGAAAATATGAATTATAGTCCTGCTGATAAGCTTCTCTTACAAGTACCTTTATTCCACTGTTTCGGAACTGTACTTGGTGTAATGGCAGTTATTACCCATGGTTCTACTATGATAATGCTTGAAGAATACGACCCATTACTTGCTATTTCTTCAATTCAAAAAGAAAGATGTACTTCCATCTATGGAGTACCTACAATGTTTATCGGTATGATGAACCACCCAATGTTTGATATGTTTGATATGTCATCTTTACGTACTGGTATTATGGCAGGTTCCACTTGTCCTGTTGAAACAATGAAAGATGCAATTGAAAAAATGAATATGAAGGAAATTACAAGTGTATATGGCCTTACAGAAGCTGCACCTGGTTTTACTCAAACTAATGCTTCAGATTCATTTGAGAAAAAAATCAGCACTGTAGGTAGGAAATTCCCTAATATTGAAGTTAAAATCGTAGATCCTGAAACTGGTAAAGAACTTGGACCAGGAGAGACTGGAGAAATCATGTGTAGAGGTTTCAATGTAATGAAAGGTTACTACAATATGCCAGAAAAAACCGCTGAAACTATTGAACCAGATGGATGGTTACACTCTGGAGACTTAGCTACTGTAGATGAAGATGGATACTATAGTATTGTAGGACGTATTAAGGACATGATCATTCGTGGTGGAGAAAATATCTATCCGAGAGAAATTGAAGAATACTTATTCACTCATGAATCTGTGCAAGATGTACAAGTAGCTGGTATTCCTGATGAAAAATATGGTGAAATCGTAGGTGCATTTATCATAAAAGAAGAAGGATTCGATGATATTACTGAAGCAGATATTAGAGATTTCTGTATTGGTAAAATTGCAAGATACAAAGTTCCTAAATATGTATTCTTTGTAGATGAGTTCCCACTTACTACAAGTGGTAAAATCCAAAAATACAAATTAGGAGATATCGGTTTAAAGCTTCTTGATGAAAGAAGAGAAAGAGGAGAATTTTAATTCTCCTAAATTTATTCATTTTACTTTCTTTATCTACTAAAATCATTTTTTCTAAAATCACTCATTTTATTTTCTTTATCTACTAAAATCATTTTTCTAAAATCACTCATTTTATTTTCTTTATCTACTAAAATCATTTTTCTAAAATTACTCATTTTATTTTCTTTATCTACTAAAATCATTTTTCTAAAATCACTCTTTTTATTTTCTTTATTAGACTAAAAAATATAAAAAATAAGAAAAATGAGAAAAATTTTATTAAAATTATTTAATTAAGCTCAAAAGTAGTATGATTAATACCATAACCCTTAGCAACTTCTTTTAAACTATTAATTGTTAATTCCCTATCGAAAACCTCTTCATTTTTCAAAGACACCTTGAACTTAGATGTTAATATATTTTCAATTCCATCTAATGACCAAATATGAAAGTCCTCAATTGATTCAATGTTTTCAACATTTAATAAATCTCTCTTTAGTAAATCAATATCAATATTAGAGGGGCTTGTTTGTAGGAGTATTTTAGCACTTGCAATAAATGTCTTAGCTAGATTATAAATAACCCAAACACTAACTAAAATAGATGCAATCGGATCAAGGATTGGAAGATTTACAAAATACAAGATTAAGCTAATAATCAAAAGAGCAATCCATTCAAATACATCACCAAACATATGAATAGAAATAGCCTTCTCATTAAATGTTTTACCTTTGTGAAGTCTAATTAAAGAAGCTCCTTTAAATATTATACCTAAAATAGCTATTAGAATCATACCTGAAGCATCTGGAGACTGTGTAAGGAATAAACGATTAAACGCCTCATAAACAACAGTTAATGAAGCTAAAATAACTATAGTAGAGTTAAATAATGCTCCAAAAATAGAAAATCTTTGATAACCATAAGTAAATTTATTATTAGACTCCTTGCCAGATAATTTTTCTAAAACCCAAGCAATCAATATTGAAATGGTATCACTAAAATCATGTAAAGCATCTGATATGATTGCTACGCTATTTGTGATAATACCTCCAGATATTACTACAATATTAAATAAAAGATTTAATATAAGAGCAAAAGAAAGATTTTCACTTGCTTCTCTATGAATTTCAACATTATTTTTATTTGACTTTTTATCCATTCTATCAGCAATCCTATTATTAAGTATATGGGTTATGAATAATAAATATAATTATAGATAAAAATGACTTATGACTATAATTAATAAACCAAGTAGTCTATTAGAAATTAACTTAATTAATGCAATTAGGAAATAAGATAAAAATTTATATTATTTTAAACAAATATTTAACTAATTCAAGAGGTCAAATTATGGATTATGATGTTATTTATATTGGAAGTGGAAATGCAGCATGGCAAGGTGGTCGATTTTTAAGAAAAGCAGGCCTTAAAATATTAATAATTGAAGAAAGTTTATATGGTGGAACCTGTGCAAATAGAGGTTGCAATTCAAAAGCATTACTTGATGCACCATATGAAATTAAAGCATTGGCAGATAATTTTGAAGGTGTTGGGAAATCTGGTAATTTTGAAGTTAATTGGCCTGATTTGATGAAATTAAAAAGAAAGCGTATTGCTGGTATGGCTCCTTTCTTAGATGCTAAATTTGAAGAGTATGACCTTGATGTAGCTCATGGAAAAGGTGTAATATTAGATGAACACACAGTTCAAGTAGGAGATGAGACATTCACCACCAATAAAATCGTTATATCTACTGGTTTAAAGCCTATTATTCCAGATATACCTGGAAAAGAATACCTACATGATAGCACTGACTTTCTAGATATTGATGAGCTTCCAAAACATACAATTATTATAGGTGCTGGTTTTGTAGCAATGGAATTTGCATCAATAATTGCAGAAGCAGGCTATGAGGCAGATTTAATTATTCGAGGAGATATGGCTTTAAAATACTTCCACCAACCATATGTACAAAATATTATAGAAATTTTAAAAGAGAAAAATATTCGCTTCCATTTTAACGAAAGGCTTAAAGAAATTATTAAAGATGAAAGTATAATAATCAATAATCCTGAAGATAAAATCCTTAATCTAAAAAAAGCTTTAAATACAGATGATAAATTAAGAGATCCTGATGCAAAAATCGACAATAAAGCTTATGAAAATGCCTTTACCATAAATTGTGAAAGTGGACTTAGCATAACCGGTGATTATATAATTGCAGCTATGGGAAGAGAAGCTAACCTTGAAGATATTGGTCTTGAAAATATAGGTTTAAATTATACTAAAAGTGGAATAAAAGTAAATAATCACTTACAGAGTGAAATTCCCAATATCTATGCTTGTGGTGATGTAGCAGATACCGGCATTGCAAAACTTGTGACAGTTGCAATTCACCAATCCAAATACCTTGCAAAAGAATTATTAGGCCAAGCTGATGAGATAACTTATCCTGTTGTTCCAGCAGTTGCTTATACAATTCCTAGAATAGCGACAGTTGGTATTCCAGCTTATATTGCTGAGAAAAGCGATGAATATGAAGTTCATAGAATAAGATATGGTAAATCCTATTCCCTTGAGCTTAAAAACGATAGAACTGCCGAAGCAAAGGTTATTGTAGATAAAGATTTAAACATTCTAGGTGCTGAAATATATGCAGCAGATGCTGAAAATGTAGCAAATATGTTTACATTCATCATTAACCAAAAAATAAGCCTT
This sequence comes from Methanobrevibacter olleyae, assembly GCF_900114585.1. NCBI lineage: Archaea > Methanobacteriati > Methanobacteriota > Methanobacteria > Methanobacteriales > Methanobacteriaceae > Methanobrevibacter > Methanobrevibacter olleyae. The sequence goes on from NZ_FOTL01000029.1 coordinate 23,251, forward strand.
GAAGAGCTTGATTATATGATTTATGCATTCCCTTCAAGTAGTTCTGTATGTTTGTATAAATTACACAATATACATTATAAATTTTAAAACATAGATTTTCTATGTTTATTTTTTATATCTTTTAAAATTTTTATACTTCTTTTTTACTATTTTACTTAGATTTTATATTTTTTAATAGTCTCATACTTCTTTTTTACTATTTTACTTACTTTTTATATTTTTTAAATGGTCCAAATGTCTCTAATTTTTTACTTGATATTAAGGAAGCAAAATCAGCAGAGTCTTTAATAGAGTTTTCTTTTAATCTAAAGGATATATAAGAAGCCATATAAGTATCTCCACATCCAGTAGCATCTACCATATTATCACAGTTTACAGCTTCTATTTTCAATTCATTACCATCATATAGAATTCTTGATCCTTTACTTCCATTTGTAATTATTAAGGGAGATCGATTAAAATTATGAATTGGAATTAATTTGGCTTCTTCTTCATCCATAAAAGATCCCTCAGAACATGAAATAATCTTGTCTAAACCTTCATCATATTTAAGGATTATGGAATCATTTTCTCCTTTAAATCTTAAAAATCCTTGAATTGAAACAAAAATAGGAAGCTCAAAGCTCTTTAAGTACTCGATCGTTTCTTGTGGAAAATCATTGCTATTTAATGGATTTAGAACAAAAGCATCAATATTCCCATTATTCATATCCAATTCATCGAAAATGGCTTTTAAATCATCAGCGAAAATAGGGACATTTGCAAAATTAGTAAATTGCTTTCTAATATTTAAATTATCTTTATCTGGATATTCATTAATAAAATAATGTGTATCCTCTTTTAAAATGACCTTAACTTTAGATTTATCAGGAAATTTATCAATTAAATCCGTGTTTGAAGTATTTATAATAGATAGATAATCATCATAAAACTCTTCATAGACAAAACTTTGATAAAAGCTTGCTCCGCCAACTTTAGAGCTTTTTTCATCTCCAATAATAATCAAATCTTCACATACAGGCCCAATTAAAACAAGTGTCATATAAATCAGCAATAAAATTAATTTTTTAAATACAAAGCTAAAATATCATTAAAAATAGAAAAAAAGCTGATAAATCTCAAAGACTTATAAAAAAAGTTTTAATCAAGGTTTCATTGGCAGAAGGCCAATAAAAGCTTGAGTTAAATACCTCTATCTTGCATTCTGTCTGCTTCAGTTAGAGTAGACATTTCAATACCTTTCATAGCTTGCCCAAGTCCTTTAGAGACTTCAGCTAATACTTCAGGTTTGTCATAGTTAGCAGTAGCTTCTACAATAGCTTTTGCAAATGCTTCAGGATTGTTAGATTTAAATATTCCAGAACCTACAAAAATACCATCAGAACCTAATTGCATCATTAAAGATGCATCTGCAGGAGTAGCGATTCCACCAGCTGCAAAGTTTACTACAGGTAATTTACCCATTTCAGCAGTTTTTTTAAGAAGTTCAATAGGTGCTTCAATTATTCTTGCGTATTTCCAAAGTTCTTCTTCTTCTAATTTTTGAATGGTTCTAATTTCACCCATAACCATTCTCATGTGACGAACAGCTTCTACAATGTTGCCAGTACCAGGTTCACCTTTGGTACGAATCATAGCTGCACCTTCATCAATTCTTCTTAAAGCTTCACCTAAGTTTCTTGCACCACAAACAAAAGGAATGGTAAATTCATTTTTGTTTATGTGAAATTCTTCATCAGCAGGTGTAAGTACTTCACTTTCATCAATCATATCTACACCTAATGTTTGTAAAATTTGAGCCTCAGCAATATGGCCAATTCTTGCTTTAGCCATTACAGGAATAGAAACAGCATCAACTACCTCTTCAACAATAGTAGGATCAGCCATTCTTGCAACGCCACCAGCAGCTCTAATATCAGCAGGTACTTTTTCTAAAGCCATAACTGCTACAGCACCAGCATCTTCTGCAATAACTGCTTGTTCAGCATTGACAACATCCATAATGACCCCACCTTTAGTCATTTTTGCAAAACCTTCTTTTAAAACATCAGTTCCTTTTACCATAATAAATTCTCCATATAAGTGTTTAATATTTTTAAAATATTTTTATAATTATGAATATTTCTATAAATATTTTGTTAATCTTAAAAATGCTTATAATTCTTCTATTAACTTAAATTAAATATATAAAAATATATAAAATCTCTATTAAAATTATAAAAAAGAAATAAAAATAATAGATAATAAAAGTAATCTTAAAAGCCATGATTATTTATCTATTTAAAAATATATAAAGTTTAGTAAATAAGAAAAATTTTATAAAAATTTTATAAAATAAATATAAAATAAATAGAAATATAATAAAAATAAAGATTTTATAAAGTAAATAGAAATATAATAAAAATAAAGATTTTATAAAGTAAATAGAAATATAATAAAAAAATATATTAATTACCCTACTAAATTAAAACCTTTATATTCTTCACCATTTACTAAATAATTAACCATCTTTTTTGCTTGTTTATCAATTATTTCACCATAAGTTAAATTTACCCCATTCAAAATTAATTTTAGAACTTATTTTTTATCTTTTTATTATTCTTTAATTATTAATTTTATAATATTTAGTATTATTAAATCTGAAAGTAACGAAAAATTTATATAAGCATATACATATATAAAATATTATGATTTGAACATAATATATATTTTTGAATGAAATATATATTTTTGTTTAAGTCTAATATTATAATAGGTTAATATTAAATTAACACATGTTATAATTTGAAATCTTCTCCATTTGAATTTAAATGATTAAATATATTTTACTAAAAATATAGTTTATCATGAAATTCAATATAAGTTTAGAGGAATATATTTATTATATATTTGAATATAAACCAGTTTAAATGAACTAGATTTATTTTAAATCTAGGAAATTTAGACTAAATTGTAGTGATTTATTTAAATATTAAATATATATTAGATTCCTATCTAAAAAAAATAAGGAGTTTTAAAAAAATGAAGAAAAAGATAATTATATTACTATTAATATTTTCATTATTTTTAACTATTTCTTCAGTATCTGCATTAGACACAGATGATAATGTGATAATGGGAGAGAAAGATTTAAATTCTATGGATACTACTAGTAATACAGATAACAGTGTTAGTGTTGATGAATACAATAAAGATACTAATATAGGTGAAAAATCCACAGATATTAAGGAAAATACCCTCTGTAGTAATTCTGATGAAACAATCACTTCCAAAAATATTGTAGACAATTCAACAAACACTAATGAAAATAGTATTAAAAGTAAATCAAATTCAAACCCGTTAAGAGAAGGTCCATCAAGAGGAGGTAATATAATTTATATTAGCTCTAACGGTACAGGTACTGGTTCTTCTAGTGATGATCCAACAAACTGGACTACTGGATACACCGCTGCTACAGCAGATGATACAATTTGTTTCCTTGATGGAACTTATAATCTTGTAAATATAACTTTAGGTAAAAATTTAGTTTTACAAGCTTTAAATAAAGGAAATGCAATAATAGATGCAAATGGAGCAGGTTATATCTTTTCCATTAGTTATAACAAGAATATAACTATAAATGGTTTAACATTTATAAATGGAAAAACCACCAGAAGTGGAGGAGCAATATCATTTAACTCTGGAAATCTGATTATAATTAACAGTACATTTAATAATAACAGTGCAACTTCCTACGGTGGAGCATTATATGTTAGAAATGGAAATTTAACTATAATTAACAGTACATTTAATAATAATAATGCAAATTCTTCTGGTGGAGCATTTTATTCTTCAGAAAATGCTAATATTAGTAATTCTAATTTCACCAATAATAGTGCAGATGGTTCAGGTGGAACTATAAGAGCTTATGGTAATTTAACCATATCTGATTCTACTTTTACTAACAGCACTTCTAAAAATGGCCAAGGTGGAGTAATATATGCTCCAAACGCTACTGTAAATAATTCAGTTTTTGTTAATAATACTTCAAAAAATGGTGGTGGAGCAATATACACCAATACGGAATATTCAATTAATAATTCAGTATTTGTTAATAATTCTGCTACTAACGGTGATGGTGGAGCAGTTGGATCATATGATGCAGGTGTTATAAATAATTCTAACTTCACTGATAACTCTGCTAAAAGAAGTGGTGGAGCTGCATATGCTAGAGATAATATTGTAATTGAAAATTCAAATTTCATAAACAATAAGGCATCTGATGAAGGTGGAGCAGTACGTGCACAATCAGAAGTTAATATTACTAACTCTAATTTCACAAACAATACTTCTAACAGACATGGTGGAGCAGCATTTTCTAATAAAAATATCACTGTTAACAATTCAACTTTCACCAATAACTCTGCTAACGAAAATGGTGGAGCAGTATATGGTGCTGATGCTAAAATTGACAATTCCGATTTCACCAACAATCATGCAACTGATATTGGTGGGGCAGTATATGCTACTGGTGAAAGCACTGTTAATAATTCTAATTTCACCAACAACAGTGCAGAATATGGTGGAGGAATACATTCTTCAGAATTAAATTCTAAGAATAATAACTTCATCAACAATAGTGTAATTTATTATGGTGGTGGAGTTTATGCGGATGTGTTAAATTCAGAAAATGATAACTTTATCAATAATATTGCAGAATACGTTGGTGGTGGAGCTTTTGTTGCATCTAATGCTGATGTAAATGAATCAACCTTTGATTCTAACACTGCAGTAAATGGTGGGGGATTATTTAGTTTTGGAAATTCTACTGTTAATAATTCTAATTTCATTAAAAACAATGCTTATGATGGATCTGCAATAATTAGTGGAAATTTAGTTTTAAACAACAGTAATCTAGAAAACAACACATCTAGAGGTTATGGAATTATCTATGCTGAAAATGCTACTATTGAAAATAATAATTTTAAAGATAATACTGCATTAGAAGATAAACAAATTTATGTATTGAATGAATTAAATCAAAAGAATAATACTTTAAGCCCTAATCAAATAGAAGATATTAACACTACCACAATAAACGTGGAAAATGTTAATAAAACTACTTATTTGCTTGATTTAGAAGATGGTTTAAAAGGATATTGTTTACAAAGAACATTAAACTTCCCTGATTATGTGTATTTATTAAATAATCTTAGTTTAGCACGTAACCAATTAACTGGTGAAGATGTTAGTGAATACTTAAAGATTTTAATTTATAAATATTATTTCTCAGATGAAAAAGACAATATAACTTTCAGTTTATGGGACTTTACAGACCGTGATTTTAGAAATAGTGATAACAATTTAACTAAAGAAGTAATTGCATTGTATAATTCTGGATTCCGTGTACCGAATTATAATGCTAGTTTAATATTAGCTAATGGTACTCAGGTATTATTTGATTTTTATAGTGCAGGAAGTTCAACAACTCAAAATTTATTCCTATTTAATGTTACATATATGGGAACTAATTATGATATGAAAGTTGAAAAAATTACTTTAAATAAAACTGTTATAAATGGAGAAAAAGTGGAATTCATAATTAGAGTAACAAATATGGGTGATACAATCCTTCATGGTGTTACTGTATTTGAAAAAAGTTATGATGGTTTAATTTATGATTCTTATATTGATGAAGGAAATAAATGGAATTATAATAATGGTAAATGGGTTTACAAAAATCAATTGAATATTAATGAATCTGCAGAATTTACTGTAGTTTTTAATACAGTTAAATCTGGTAACTTTACTAATGTTATAGTTTCTTCATCTAATGAGACTGATAATAAAACTACTAATAACACTACTTCAGTTTACACTCCAAAGATGACTATTGTAAAAATTTCAAATAATAAAACTGTTAAAGTTGGTGAAACTGTTAGTTTTACTATTATCTTAACTAATACTGGTGATTGTAATTTAACTGGTGTTTATATTAAGGATAATAAATATTCTAAGGGTTTAGTTTATTTGTCTTACATAGATAAAAATAATGAATGGACTTTTGATGGAATAAATAAATGGACATATAAAGGAGTATTGGCTCCTGGAGAATCTGTAAGTTTAGATATTCTATTTAATACAACTAGTACTGGTATAAAAGTTAATACTGCTATTGCAGGAAATAATATAACTAATGAAACTGTTAATAGTACAAATGAAACTAATGTAACTAATAACACTAGTGTAACTAATAAAACAAATAATGTAACTAATGGTACTAATAAAACAAAAACTGATAATAATACAGGTATCAATAAAGAACCTGTTGCTAAAACAGTTTTAACTAATCCAAGCTCACCTAAAGCTGGAAACCCATTAGTAGTTTTATTTTTAAGTTTAATTTTAGTATTAGTTCCATTTAGAAAAAGATAAAACTATATTTTGTTAATTTTATGTGTTTATTTATAAACACATATTATTATT
>NZ_FOTL01000030.1 GCF_900114585.1 Methanobrevibacter olleyae
TATTAGGCAAACAAAGAAATATCAACCTCATTATTTCTTAGCAGACAGAGCTTATGATTCTGAAGAAATAAGAAAATGTATTAATGAAGAAACTTTAGCTTTTGAGCAAATACCACTTAAAACAAGAGCCAAAAATGGTCATTATCGTTTAAATAGTTCAACAATTTTCAGACCTAAGATCTATTCTAGAAGAATGAATGTTGAAAGTGTAATTTTTGTTATAAAGCAAATATTTTCAGGTATAAACTTTTCACGCAACGATAAATTACGTAATAAAGAAACCAAGCTAAAAGATGTTTTATATAATTTCTACAGGCATGTACAAATCTTTTAAAAAGGGTTTCTACAAGGCTTTAAATATATTATTATAATTTAACAACAAGATACTTTTTTTATTGGATTGAATTTTTTTCCAATTACTTACTATAAGTTCCAACTAGTATATAAAGTTTTTCATTTTTTCATAGATTTTTAAAAAAAAACACTTAGGAGCTAATAAAAAATAAACATGATTATTTTAAAAAAAAAACACAATCCTTAAGTTTTAAATAAAAATATTCAATAAAATATATTTAAAACTTTAAATAAAAAAATTAATTACTATTTTTTTTAAAAAAAAAGAAATTCTAAGGGATTTTAAAAAAAACAAATTCTAATGGAATTAATCACTATTTTTAAAAAAAGCAAATTCTAATGGAAAAATTAATAAAGAAGCTAAACCCCATGAATCAAAAAATAATTAACTTCCAAACTGGAAAAACAGAATAAAATGATGATTTGTGTTATATTGTTAGAGATTTAATTAATAAAAAACCAATCAAATTCCATTATTTTTTTCTTTTTTAACTAAATCCTATTCAATTTTAATCTTAAATCAAATTTAGCAAATTTAGTTTCTTTTAAAAACTTAGCCATATCTTTATCTAATTTATGGGCAAGGTTTTCTACAAGTTCTTCAAATTTGTCGAAATCTTCTTTATTTAAAGATTCAAGGCCATGGGCAAGGATTGAATTGTTTCTATTTTGAGTTAAATTATTAATTTTATTTCTATTTTCTATGAAGTATTTACCTAAGTCATCATCAAGCTCTGCCAATAGCTCAAAGTCTTTAATCAAACCTATTTTTATTTTACCATCTAATCTGGTTTTTTCCAAGTCTTTAATAAAGTCTTCACTGACTCCTTTTTCTAAAAGTATACTAATATCTATATCTGAACTAATGAGGCAATAGGAATTAAGTCTAATTTGTGCAATTAATTCAAAAGACCTGTATAGCCGAGCAATGGCATCATCATACTTATACTCATCAGCTCTTCTTATCGAATTATTAATCAAGCTTGCAAGAATATAACAGTTCTTTAGATTCTCATGTGGAGAGCGTACTATAGTTCCAAGTGCTTTTAAGTTTATCTTTAAATCATCTCTAATTTCAGCAAACTCTAAATAATCTAGATTAACTTTAGTTAAATAATCATATGCAATATCAAAATCCATATTATCCCAAGCATAATATGCATTAACCAGATTTAAAAGGTCTTCTTTGTGAATATTTGTATCAACAATATTTTCTAATATTTCCCCTGCAGTGTAAAAGCGATTAGCATTAAAGTAATTTCTAACTCTCATAAGAGAAAACCTATCATAGACTTTATAAAGATTTTGGTATTGAATCGATTCTGTACCAAGTGATACAATACCATTTTTTCTATCTCCACTTACTGTAATAAGGTCTTTTGAATAAAACATACCACAGCAAGCCATTGCAGCAGACATTGTTTTAGTTCCAGAGGTATAATCCATGATTATTTCACCTTTATCTTCAGATAAAATATCAAATTGCCATATTTTAGCTTCAAAAGCTTCAAAACAATGGTTAAAGTTATCGATTTGTTCTATGACAACTATTTCATAATCTTCCCCTTCTATAAACTCATCATCATCCGCTTCAAATAATTCTTTAATATATTTTATTGTATTTTGAGATAATTCAGATGCAAAAAATATTATATAATCTGGATAGATTTTATGTAGTGAAGCATATATTCCTTTAGCTAATCTTTTATGTCCTTCTATATCTGAATTAGGATTTATCCCTGTACCTACTGTCATAAATAGAGTTTTTGTTTTTCTTTTCATATTACCACTTTAGATAAGTAAAAGTATTAGATAATTTGTTTTGATTAAATAATTTAAATGAATAAAACTAGTCTATTTTTAAAATTATTTATAATTATCTAAATAAATAAGTCATTTTAAAGATTTTAAAATTATTGAATTTTTTAAAATAAGATCAATTTAATAAAATAACACAATTTTAGATCAATTTAGTAAAATAATACAATTCTATTAGATGAAACCAATTTAATAAAATAATACAATTTTTAGATCAATTTAGTAAAATAATATAATTTTCTCAAATCAAATCAATTTAACTAGCTAAATATAAATAATTAGTTCCATTATAATTTAACAAGTAAACTATAGTTTAGTTGTTACTTAATAAAAATAATAAAAAAAGAAAAAAAGAAATTATTTAAGCATAATATTGAAGAGCTTTATCATCATCTTCCTCTTCTGTGTCAAATAATAGTGAAAACAGCTCTGAGATATCTTCTACAGGACCTATTCCCATTGATAAACAGGTACCAATGTATAAGTTTTCAATATCTCCATCTGCTATTTTATCTCCCTTTTCAGATTTAAGGTAACCTAATAAATATGCAGCCATAAGAAGACTTAGATTAGGATTAGGTTCTTCTCCTTCTTCTTCTAGTTTTCTTAAATTAAGTCTTTTTTCAGTCAATGTATCACCAATTATAAACCTATGAACTTGATTATTTATAAAGATTTCTTATTTTAAATTATAGATTGAAAGTTGATTAATTAAAAAAAATTATTAAAAATAAATAAAAAGAATTTAAATTATACTATTTATTATAATTTAAATTTAATATAAATTTTTATATAATTTTATAATTTTAAAAAAAATAGATAATCTGCTTAAAATAAGTAAATTAATAAAAAACAGCATGAAAAGATTTCTAGAACTTAAAGAAATGATTAAAAAATTAATAAAAAAAGCAAAGTTAAAGATTATAACAATTTGTAGAAGAGATTGCTATTATATAATGTTTTGCGATTTCTAGAATATTTATTGAATAATATTTGGATTGTAGTGATTTTTAAGATTTAAATAAACTTTTAATATCTACAAATCATTATAATCTTATCTAAAATTGCATTAAGGAGAGAAAATAAGTAATGACATACTTATTAACTTAATTCGCATAATATCAATTTTTAATATAATTCTTATCATCTAGTCTTTAAAGGTAACACAGTGATAATATTTTTGATTTTTTTAATAAATAATAAAAATTAACTAAAAAGTAATATTATACTTATGTCTTATATTGTAGTAATAATCTTATAAAGTTTTTCTTAATACTAAGTGTTTAAATAAGCTTAAATTAGTAATACTCTTTATAAATGGTATTATTTTTTAAAGAAGTAACAATGTGAAAGTAATAATAAACTTCTTAAAAAAGTAATACTTTAAATAAAAAGATATTAAATAAACCCAATAAAAAATAAACAAAAAAAATAAGCCATTAAATAAACCCAATAAAAAAAAGCCATTAAATAAATTTTATAAAAAATAAATAAAAAAGAAAAAATAAAAAATCCATTTACTCAACAGCAACAAAAAGAGTTTTGGTCAAGGTTTTATTGGCCGAAGGCCAATAAAAGCTTGGTTAAAAGGCACCTCCACCTCCACCACCGGAACCGCCTCCAACTCCTCCAACAGAGTCATTGTTAGCAGCTGATATAGTAGATGATGCTGTACTAAATGAATTATTTATATGGTTATATCCGCCAAGATAATAGAACATGAATAAACTATTAGTGGTGTAATAATCATCATTTAATCCATCATACACATGTAATTTCATAGCCTTATAAACTTTATCTGCTACACCAAGAGCAGTTGCATAAACTAAATACTTATTCCATATAGCAATAGATTCAGGAGGATGCTCTTTTATTAAAGAATAATCTTTTAAAAACTTTTTAAATTTATCCCATTTTTCACTATAGAGTTTTCCTTTCAAGGTGTACTTACCGCCAATTCCAGATGGTAAAACTAGGCAAATACCACCAACAATTGCAAAGAATATAGCAAAACATAAAGTAATAAAGTCTCCTTTAAAGTTTAAGAAAATAGAGATAACTCCAACAACAATAGCTAAAGCAATTGCACCTATAGCAAAGAATGACATATAATCAGAACCAGTTTCATCAAAGTATTCCCTAAGTACTTCATCTGGCAAATAGTCATTTTTAAAGTTTATACACCAGTTTTTATATCTATCTTGGAAAGACCTTGCTTGGGATTCCTCTCTAAGGCAATCTTGCATATAACTTAAACTGATTCTGCCATTTAATTCATAATTTTTCAAAATATCAATCAATTCTTTTTCATATCTTTCTAAACCATCAGTAGATTTAATAGTTAGGAAAGTGTTTTTAGTAAATTCTGTATCCTCTTCAGAGTCTACACCTAATTTCCCTTTATCAATTAAATCCATAATTGTAGCTTGGAAAGCTTTTTGATCAAGTTCACCAATATTTTTACTTAATCCACCCATTAATGCATTAACAAATGCCGGAGAATCATCTGTTGGTGGTTCATGCTCATAGATTCCCTGATAACCAGTTTTTGGCTCTCTTCCAAATTTATAATAAATCACAAGAGGAATAAGACATAATAGAACTAAAAGGCAATCCACTATAATTCCAACTGTACTTAGAAAATTTTGTGAATTAGCTTCATCTTCTTGAAAACCTCTTATTTCATCTGTAGCATTTTTATTTATATGCTGTGCATAGGGAGTGCTTGATGAGAATTCACTTAATGGAATAATAGCTCTAGCTTCAACATATTGGCCTTCAGAAACACCAGGGCTAGTAATATGCAAAGATCCGTTTGTCCATTCTGCTTTCGCATCACTATAAGCTGGATTAATCCAATATTCAAGCTTTTTATCATCTGGGAATCGGATTACAGCATTTAAAGAACCTAGATCTTCTTCCCATTCATCACCCCAAACTTTATATTGAAGCTCACCAACATCATTATAGATCTTTATAACATGGGTAAAATCATATTTAATAGTTAGTTTAACATCAGTACCAGAGCTAATTTTTTTAGTTTTTGCAGCATCACTGTAAAGATAAATCTTTATTCTTTCCTTTCCATCTTCCTTATAAACTTTATAACTAGCATAAGCTCCATCTACACTAATATCTAAATTTTCAATAGATTGATTCTTTTTTAAAGGAATGTCTCTATAAACACCATTAGCTGAACTATCAAAATGATAGTTAATTTCTTCAGCTACATTGATTAATCCATTGTCATATACCCGTATATCTATATTTGCACTTGGAATAGAATAATCTACAGCAGATACTGTAGGTAATACAGATACAAAGAATATAGAGATTAAAAGAATAACTATTTCTTTATTTTTAAGATTCATATATTTCTCCTAATCAATATATGGAGAAAATCATTATTACCCCATACATTAATATAATATTCTAAACTAGAAATCATGTTAATTTTAAATATAAACTAAAATAGAACTAGAATTAGTTTTAAAAACTACATTCCAGAATTCAAGTTTAAATAAAAAAAACATACTCCAGAATTCAAGTTTAAATAAAAAAAACATACTCCAGAATTCAAGTTTAAATAAATTAACTAAATTAAAACTCAACTTTAGGTACAGATCTTGCTTCTCCAGCAACTTCAAAGAAGTCAGCTTCTTTAAATCCAAACATATTAGCAAAAATGCTGCTTGGGAATGTTTGGCACTTATTATTATACATTAAAACAGTATCATTGTAGAATTGTCTAGAGTAAGCAATCTTATCCTCACTTTGTGCTAATTGATCTTGTAATTCTTTAAAGTTTTCATTAGCTTTTAATTCAGGATAATTTTCAGCAACAGCAAATAAAGTTTTTAAAGTGTTTGATAGTTGATTATTTGCATCACTAATTTCTTTTACACCATTTGCATTCATTAATCCTGCTCTTGCAACAGTTACATCTTCAAATACAGTTTTTTCATGACCTGCATAACCTTTTACAGTTTCTACTAAATTTGGAATCAAATCAGCTCTTCTGTTTAGTTGAACATCAATTTGAGCCCATGCATTTTTAACTTTATTTCTTGCAGTTACAAGGCCATTGTAAAGAGCTACAATAGCTAGAATAATAACAATTATTATAACAATTAAAATTATTAATAAAATATCCATAATCTCACCTACGAGAATTTGTTTTATAATCATTATAGTCCTTTGATTTATATAAATTTTAAAATTAATTGAATTAGAATTTAAAAATTCTATTTTTAAAAAATATTATAAATCAAGATTATAATTATTATAGTAGTATATATTATTTTTTAGATATTTATTTTTTTGTATTTTAATTTAATTAAATAAATTATTTTTAGAAAAAATTTACTATATTCAATTTAAAATTGATATAAAAATAGAATATTTTATTATAAATAAAAAATTTAAGATTTATATTGTTTTTAGTTAATTAAATTGTTTTTAAAGAGTTATCCTATTCCATATAAATTAAATAAGTTTAGTAAAAATACATCAAAGTATTTTTAATAAAAAAATAGAAAGAAAAGATTAAAAGATTAAAAAAATTAAAAAGACTAAAAAGACTAAAAAGATTAAAAAGATTAAAAAGATTAAAATGATTAAAAAAATTAAAAAGACTAAAAAGATTAAAAAGATTAATCTTCTGCTTCTCTTGGTTTTAGCCTGGTTAGAATATAGCTAAATACTAAAACAGCACCTATAATTATAAGGTCAACAATCAATTCAAAAGTAGCTACACTCATGAATAGATTATATATACCATAAATCCACATTGCCAACAATACAATTGGCAATAAGTATTTGATTATAAATCTCCATGTTTTACCAACCTTCAAATGACCGTTTTCATTTAAAATCGGAATTAAATCATCGATATTATAGAACCAGGCAAATATTATACATTGTACACTAATTAAAAGTAAAATGCCAAATTGATTTACAAATGAATCAATAATCCCCACTAAATAGCTACTGATTCCAGTAGTTAGTAAAACTGAAAAGGAACAGCCAATAATCGATAAAATAGTTGCAGTTTTCTTTCTACTTAAATTAAATTTAGAACTTGTAGAAGATAATATTGGTTCAAAGAATCCTAAAGCAGAAGTGATTCCTGCAAATAAGATTGCAAGAAAAAGTAAAGGTGCTAAAACTCTGCCAATTGGACCCATAATGTTAAAAATCATTGGGAATACAATAAAGACAAGTCCAGTACCTTCTGTAACTAGTTTACTCATTGCCATTCCTGAATGTAATGACATATAACCAAGTATTGAAAATACACCAAATGCAGTAAATATTTCAAATAATGAATTAGAAGCAACTACAATCAATACATTATCTGTTAATTTAGAAGCTTTTGGTAAGTAACTTGCATAAGTTAAAGCAATTGCTTGGCCCATACTTAAAGAGAATATAATTTGTGCAAATGCTGCAAGCCAAATATTAATATCTAAAAGCATATTCCATTTTGGTCTAAGTAAAGTGTCTATACCAATCATATGTCCAGGTAATGTAATGGCATAAAGAACAATGATAATCATAATAACAAATAAAGAGGGAATTAAAATTTTAGAAGCCTTAGCAATACCTTTATCAAGATCTTTATGGGAAATATACCATAAAACAACCCACATCATAACTAGGCAAATAGTTGTAGGAATGAGTAAAAAGCCAGCGCTTGCTAAGTTAGAACTTCCTCCAACGGTATTTGTAAAGTAAGCACTGGTATCAGCTCCCCAAGCAAATGTAAAACTTGTTAGAAGATATACCATATCCCAACTTAAGATAACCATATAATAAATTACAACTATAAAAACAAATAAAACTAGCATCCACGCTATATATTCAAATTTCTTGTTAATTTTCTTTAGAATCTTCGAAAAGGGCTCTTTAAAGCTGAATCCAATACCATATTCAACTATTAAAAATGGAATTCCCATAATTGCTATAGCACAGAAATAAGGAATAAAAAAAGATCCTCCGCCATTGGAGTATAATACATAGCTAAATCTCCAAATATTTCCAAGCCCAACAGCAGCTCCGATCATAGCAAAGATAAATGAAAGGGAGCTATCCCACTCTAAATTCTCACCCATATTATTTAATCCCTTATATAAATCATTTATACTTTTATTTATATGAATATAAAAATTTATCTTAAATCAATCAGTATTTAAATCATTCATACCCTTATTTATACAAATATAAAAATTTATCTTAAATTAACTAGTATTTAAAAAGATAAAAACAGCAAAAAATAAAAAAATCCAAATCCTCAATAGTAGCAATAAGAATTTTGGTCAAGGTTTTTGAGGCGAAGCCTCAAAAAGCTTGGGTTTAATAATTAGAAATAAGATGGGATATTTGATCAGTTGTAATAATACCTTCTAAATTCAATTCATCATCCACTACAGGTAAACATGAAATATTGAATTTTTTCATGAGCCTTGCAATATGTTCAATTGAATCTTCACATTTACAAGTTTTAACATCTTTAGTCATAACTTCTCTTAACTCAGTACAATCTTCAACTATTGATTTAGATAAATCCCATGCAGTAACTATGCCAAATAAAAGATTGTTTTCATCAACAACAGGCAAGTGAGTAATTTCATCATCAAACATAATAACTGCAGCTTCTTTTACAGTGGAATCAATAGGAATTGTAGGAACTTCAGTTCTCATTACATCTTCTACAGTATTTTCAGATAAGAAATTAGATAAAACGAAATTCATTTGACCATTTTCTAGTAAAAATGCATCATGACCATAGTCAGATTTAATTTCATTATAAATTACCTCTGTATCATTAGTTTGTAAAGCAGTTAATAAATCCTTAGATTGGTCTACAGGATATAGCCAATCAGAGTCAACTGCAATAACTTGTATTTTAGCCTTAATGTCCTTTAACCCATCAGATAATGAACCGTTAATAGCTAAATCAAAGTAATCAACTGCTTTTGTAATGTATAAATAGGAATTAGCATCAAAACGTCTTACAAAAGATTCACCTTGGTGGTGTAAGTAGCTTTCAACCTGGAAATCTAAAGCGAAATCATAGCTAAGTTCATCCCTATCTTGTAAGTCTCTTCCGAATTTTTTATACATTGACTCATCACTAAGATAGGTAATATGTCCAATCATACGAGCTACAGACAAACCAGACCTTGGAGTACGTTCTTTTCCATAGTACTCTCCATTATTCCAGAAGGGATCTGAGATAATGGATTGTCTACCTACCTCATTAAAAGCAATTTGCTGAGGGGATGATCTAGCGGTTGTTGCAATGATACTTGCTTTTTCCATCATTCCAGGATATGAAACAGCCCACTGTAATGCTTGCATTCCACCCATAGAACCTCCGATAACTGCATATAACTTTTCTATACCTATATATTCTATGAGTTTCTTCTGTGCATGAACCATATCTTCAATTGTTATTATTGGAAAATCAAGGGCATATTCCTGGCCAGTTTCAGGATTAATTGATGATGGGCCGGTTGAACCTTTACATCCGCCTAATACATTTGAACATATAACAAAGTATTTATCAGTGTCTAAGGCCTTACCTGGACCAATTATCATATCCCACCATCCAGGTTTTGCTGGATTTAAATGCCAGCCTGCAGCATGTGCGTCTCCAGTAAGTGCATGACAAACTAAAATAGCATTGGATTTAGCAGAATTTAAATCACCATAGGTTTCATAACTAAGTTCTACATTACTAAGAGTTTTACCAGAACTAAGCTTTAAGTCATCTTTAATAGCAAATTTTTTATTTTTAACCCTACCAACAGATTTTTGTTTCATTTTTTTAATACCATTTATAATTTAAGAATACTGAATTTTAAATAAACGAATTAACTCAGCATACTTTTCAACAGTTTAATTTACCATATAATTAAATTAAGGAATAATTAGAATAATTAAAGTTTTTTTAATTTCTATATTCTAATTAAATAAATGAATATTTCCCAAACATTTAAAAACTTGTCTCATTACTTATATTTAACTAAAATACTATTTATATTTATTTGTATATATAAGAATATTTAATTAACTTAACATTAAATAGTAAGAATTACTAATTTTATTTATTAAAATTCTTAATACTATTAAATATTAAATAGTAAGAATTAATACATATAATCAATATAATAAATTTACAGAAGAAAATTAGGGATAAAATGTCAAGTAAAAATAAAACCGAATTTAACAACACTGATTTATTAATCAATTTATATGAGATGTTATTTAATGATATTATTATCATTGAAACAAGTAAAATAATAGCTAAATTCATATTAGATTTAATAGATAGCCAAGAAATTGATGAAGAGAAAGTAATTAATTATTTCAATGAAAAAAACCCAGACAACATTGAATTTGATATAAAAGAAGATTTAGATACAATTTATGATATTTGTCTTGAAATATATGAAGAGGAATAGTTTAATAATTATTTTTCTATATTAATACATTTTAAAATAAGTTTAATAATTATTTCTCTATATTAATACATTTTAACAATAAGTTTAATAATTATTTCTCTATATTAATACATTTTAACAATAAGTTTAATAATTATTTTTCTATATTAATTATTTTATAAAATAAACTATTTCTAAATCTAATAAATTATTCAATGAAATAAAAATTAATATAAATTTAATTAATCAGTCAATAAAACAAGAATTAATGTAAATTTAATTAATCAATCTATAGAATAAATTATTTTATAAAATAAACTATTTTTCTATTTTTAATTTATCAATAGCTTTACAAGCAGCTAATTGTTCAGCCTCTTTCTTACTTTTTCCAACACCATGACCATAATCTAGACCGTCTATTAAAATTCTCATTACAAAGGTCTTATCATGAGGTGCACCATGTTCTTCAAGTAATTCATAATAAACCTCAAGATCTTCAGCATCCCCATATTCTTTAATTGTTGATTTATAATCATAAAAGAATACAGTTTTAGATTCAATATATGGGAAAACAGTTTGGGTTAGAAACTCTTTAGCTTTTTCTATTCCTTGATCCAGATAAATAGCACCTAAAAAGGATTCAAAAACATCTGCAGTTATAGAAATAACCTCATTATCACTGATTGCATTATCTTCTAAATTTAATTTAATGCTTTTATCTAAGTCATTTTCATGAGAATAGACAATTAAAGCATTTTGGCAAACATAATTTGCTCGAAGTTTGGTTAATTTTCCTTCACTATAACTTGGATGCATATTTTGTAAAAATTCGGAAGTTAACATGTTTAAAACAGAATCTCCAAGAAATTCCAGTCTTTCATAATCATAATCTAATTCATATTTAGCACTATATGACGAATGGGTAAAGGCTATTTTATATAAATCTTCATTATTTGCAACAATATTAAACTTTTCTAATAGTTTCATTTAATTCACTCTAAAATATTAATTATAAGAGTACAGTTTAAAAATAGTGTTTTTAAGTTTAAGATATGAATTATTATAATAATTTAATATTAGCCTATTAACACATTTAATAAATTAATATTAAATTATCATAACATGAACACTATAATATGACATCATAATATAACGCTTAATATAGTGTTATAATATAACACCATAATATGATAATGTATAAAACTATACCTAGTTGAATATTTGTTATACGTAGTATATAAACCTTAAATAAATTAATTATTTTAATTAAAAAAATTTTTAAAATTTTTTCTATTTTTATTAAAAATATTAAGATAAACTTAATAATAATTAAAGATATAAATATATTTTCCATTAGCTTAAATTCTAATGAAAATAAAACTTTTATATAGGTAAAATTCTAATGAAGCTAAAATTTTTCTAAATATAAAATTTTATAAATTCTAAAAATTCTAAATAAATCTAAAAAATTAAAAATGGGATTATAATGAAAGTAATTGGAGTTACAGGATTACCCGGTTCTGGAAAAAGCCTTTTTTTTGATATGGCAAAAGAAAAAGGTGTAGTTGTAGTTAGTATGGGAGATATCATAAGAGAAAAAGCTGCTGAAAGAGGAGAAAACATTGGCACAATTGCCAGAAAATTAAGAGAAGAACATGGCCAATATATTGTAGCTAAATTAACTATTGAAAAAATTAAAGAATTTTTAGAAAAAGATACAGATGCAAAAGTAATTTTAGTTGAAGGAATTAGAAGTCCATACGAAATTGAAATGTTTGAAGTGAACTTTGATAATTTTACATCTGTTTCTCTTTATGCAAGCCCTAAAACTAGATTTGAAAGGGTTACTTTAAGAAACAGAAAAGACGATTCAAGTGTCTATGAAGACTTTAAAGAAAGAGATCAAAGAGAATTAGATTTCGGCATTGGTTCTGTAATAGCTACTGCTGATTATTTAATTAAAAATGAAGACTCTTTCGAAGAGTATAAAGAACAAGTAGTTGAATTCTTTGAAAAAGAAATGGATTAAATCCATTAATTACTTTTTTAATAATTTCTCTACATTATTTAATTTTATTTTAATTTTAAATATTTTAATTATATATAAAAAATTTCTATTTTAATCTTAACTATTTTTACTATTTTTAACTGTTTTAATCATATATAAAAAATTTCTATTTTAATTCTAACTATTTTTAACTGTTTTAATCATATATAAAAAATTTCTATTTTAATCTTTAAGATTCATTTAATAATTTTGAATCTAAATCATCTAAAATAGTTTCTATTTTATTAAAGATAACATCAGGTGAATCATCTGCTGGAATTACATGCCAATTGTATAACACATTTTCTGCTTTAGCTCTAACTTTTACAAAAGCATCATAATTTTCAAACATTTCCTCTTTCTCATTTCTATTTTGAACACGTTCAACTAATTTTTCAGGAGAGACATCTAAATAGAAGAAATATTCAGAAACAGGTAATACAAAACATACAAGTTTGTAAACTAAAACATAAACAACTTTATTTAAGTAAGAAACAGCTAAAGTATACCTTACAAAAATAACAGTATCTGCTTTATTGTAGTACTTAATTACAGATCTAATTGCATCTCCACCATAACACAAAGTTGCAATTATTTTATTAAGTTTTCCACCTTTTTCTAAAGCAGCTTTTGAATTATTACCAAAAAAGTTGTCTGATGTAGGATGTGAACGAACAATAACAGTTCCCTCTTTTTCATATTTTTCTTTAATAAGTCTAGCTTGTGTATCTTTACCAGAACCATCAAGTCCATCTATAGCAATAAACCTTTTCATCATAACATCTCTTAGACAATTAAAATAAATAAAAATCCGATTAATTAAAATCCATTAAAATAGTATAAGTATAAAAATAATTAATTATAGTTTTAATATAAATAAATATATTTTCAATTGATATTTTAAATAATTATAATAACTTAATTAACTATTATTTTATTAAAACTATTTTATAAAGTTTTATGAAAATATTAAAAATAAAGAAGATAAAACAGGAATAAAATAATCGGATTAAAAAAATAAACTAATTAAATAAATTAAATAATAAAAAATAAACTAATTAAAAAAAGAAAGACTAAAAAAATTAAAAAAGAAAAAATAATGTAATTAAAATTGTTTAGATTAATTTAAAACTACATCATTGAAATAAGATTCATCAGTTGCACCAATGAAAACTAAATCACCATTTTCTTCATACATGAACATATAAATATCATCAGTAACTGGTAACATTGAAGAAGTACTATTATCAGTTTGTTTAGCTATATATCCAGCGTGACCGTTAATAGTTTTCTTTTTACCATCCATAGATTTTGCAACGTAATTAAGTACATCATCAGTTACATTATATTCACCATAATCAGCTACCATAACATAAATAGCATTTTGTTTTGACCCATCCTCATAACCAACAGCAGACATATAATAATCAGAACCACTAGAAGAACTAGTTTCATTGTCCATCCTATACTTTTCGTTTTCAGTGAAACCTGCTGGAATTTGGAAATCTATTCCACCTACAGTTATTTTTTGAGGTTCACTATCAGATCCACCTAAAAATCCTAAATCAAATGCAGATGCAGAAGCTGCTAAAACAACTGCCAATATTGCTAAAATAGCTAATATAACAATCCTATTAAATTTCATATTACCTCTCCTTAAAATTTAATAAAAATAATACAATATTAAACCCTATTAAATTTATAAAAAATTATACAATTTAAAATGTCTTAAGTTTATTAAAAATTAATTAATATTATTTTATTCGTTGATTAATAAATAATTTTTGATATTTTTATAAAATTAGTTAAACCTTATTAAGAAATATAAATAATAATTTTTAAATGGAATAATTAATAAAGAAATGAAAATTAAAAAAAAGTTAACAATGAAAATAATTAAAAATTAAAAATTAAAAAAAGAGTAATAATAAAAATAATTAAAAATCAGCCTTGTAGAAACCCTCTTTTAAAATATTTGAATTAGATACTAAAAATAAAAATAAAGAGTTTAAAATGATTGCTTAAATAAAACAGGTAAAAAAATTCTATATTAATCTAAATTTTACATGCTTTCTACAAAGTTAAAAATTAAAAAAAGAAGCCTTGTAGAAATCCTTTTTAAAAGATTTGTATATTCTATTTTAATCTTTTCTTAATATGCTTTTGAAGCTATTTTAAGAAACTATTTTCAATCTTATTATCACTATCCTCTATTTTATTATCCAAAATACTGCATCTAAGTTTTTTTAATCTTAACTAAAAACATTTATTATTCATAAAGTGTATATAAATTATTAACTGGTAAAGGTGATTATCATGAATGACCGTATGGAAATTGCCCGTGATTTTGCAAAGGCTATAAATAATGAGTATATAATTAAAATAATCTTATTTGGTTCTGTAGCTAGAGAAGAGGATACAGAGGAATCAGATATAGATATTTTAGTTGTGTCCAATTATGCTAAATTGATAGAGCCTAAAATAAGGGAAGAGGTTTTCAATGTTGTTCTTGATAAAAAGGAATTTATATCTGCCCATGTATTTTCAGAGGAGAAATTAAATAAGATTAGTGATTTTTCATTGTTAAAGAATATTGAAGAAGAGGGGATTGTTCTTGAATGAAATAGAATCTTGCATTGAAATTGCAATGGATGATTTAGAATCAAGCAAACTTCTTTTGGAAGCAGGAAAATATAGAAATTCCATTACCTTGTCTTATTATGCCATGTTTTCCATTGCACGGGCATTGCTTTTAAAAAAAGGCTTGACTCCTAAAACACATGATGGCGTAATCACATTGCTTGGGGAAAAATATGTTCTAGAAGAAGGCTTTGATAGGGATTTGGCATCAAGATTTTCTAGGGCAAGAACCCTCAGAGAAGATGCAAGCTATGGCAATTATGATGATTTTGATTTAGATACTGCAAAAGAGAATATTTGGCTTGTTGAAGAGTTTATTGATGAAGCTAAAAAGTTCTTATAATTCTTTTTTTAAAATTTTAAGGTTATAAAAAAAGTTTAGGCTTAAAAATAAAAATTTATTATTAAATTTATTATTTATTTATAAATAAAACAATTAAAAATAAATTTAAGCCTATAAAATTTTACAAAACCAAAATTTTTAATTTTTTAAAAAGCATTTTGTTTATACTAGTTTAATTAAGCATTATTAGTATAATCAGTTATACTGATTTAACTCATAAAAGAATAATTTAAGTAAGTATTTTGTTACTAAATTATTTTACAAGTTTATATTAAAAATACTTAAAATGCTATTTAATATTCCATCAAGGGAAAATCCAGAATCTGAACTGGAATCATTTACAAAATTACTGATTTTTTCTTTGTAAGCATTTGCATCCCCTTGAGCTGATTGCACCTGTGCAATAGTATCTGCAAGGTTTTCAATATCACTATCAGATATATTAATATTATAATTTGTACTGTAATCATTAATAATATTAACAATAGTAGCATGATCTGTGATATTTTCCCCATTTACCTTTTCTTTAACATCATCCACTAATTTAGATAAGTCATCAGCACTAAGATTTGAATTATTCATGATTTCAGCTTGAGTAGAGATTTCTTGATTTGCAGCTTCCTTAACATTATCTGGAATTTCAACATCAGTTGCCTCTTCATAACAATCCATAATACCTGCAAGAGCAGATTCACCAGTAGCACTAACCGGGCTTGTTACATAGACATGTCCCCCTTCAATACCTGCAGATTTTAAAGCAGACATATACATCTTAGGACTTATGGTAGTAATTGAATTATCTACATCTACTGTAATTTCACCATTATGATTTAAATCAAGAAGAGCAGATGAAAATATTTGATTAGAATTATATGATTTACCTGAAAAACCATTAGAAATTTTATTTACATCTCCAGCAGTAATTACTTTTGAATTTACACTATCTAAGTCAACATCAGCTTTAGTTTTAAAATAATTATCAACAATTGATTTGTATTGCTGATTCATATATGTAGTTTCACCATAGGTTATTACAGCTTGGTCTCTATCCTCTGCAAAGCCAGTTGGAATAATGGCCATTGCCAAAAACATAGTTACTAAGCATATAGCTAGAATTCTTTTATGCATTTTATCACCTCATATAAGTTCATAAACTTTATTTTGTTAAACTACTATATAAATGTAATCTATTTTTTACATAATTGAAAGTTTTATAAATAAAATAACTATTTTTCCCAATATAATAAAATATTTTCTAACGATAATGGTGGAGAATCTCTCTAAAAACTCTCTTAAAAATAGCTTTTTAGATCAATATAAGAAAAATTAATAAATTCATATAAACAATAAGTTTTTAATAAATAGATACAAAAATATTATCTAAATATCAATGAAAATACCAAAAATAGATACAAAAATATTATCTAAATATTATAAAAATATCAAGAAAGATATAAAAATACATCTAAACATTAATAAAATTAATCAATCAATAGTGAATAAAATGAAATGCTCTATTAGAAAAAAAGATTATATTAAAATTTATAATATGACAGAAAAGGCATCTCCTCTTGGTGAGATTAATTGTGGAGAGCTTTGTAATTCTATCTGTTGTACAGTTGAAAATAAAGATAAAGAGGACACATTATCAGATATGGTCTTATATTTACTACCTGGAGAAGAGAAACTTTTAGAAAATGAATCTGATTGGTTTGAAATCTATTATGAAACTACAGATGAATATGAATA
This sequence comes from Methanobrevibacter olleyae, assembly GCF_900114585.1. Taxonomy (NCBI): domain Archaea; kingdom Methanobacteriati; phylum Methanobacteriota; class Methanobacteria; order Methanobacteriales; family Methanobacteriaceae; genus Methanobrevibacter; species Methanobrevibacter olleyae. Next base: position 17,399 of record NZ_FOTL01000030.1, read on the forward strand.
TCCCGATTCTTGGGATGGAGAGGTTTACTATATAAAATGCACTAATCCACCACACTGCAATAGAAAATTAAGGCCTATTCAATGTAGATCTTTTCCACTTAGTCCCCACTTAGATAAAGAAAACAATCTGCATTTAATCTATGATGAAGATGATATGACTTATAAATGCCCGATAATAGGTGATAAAATAGAATTAAGTGAAGATTTTTTAAAGAAGACATATAAAATGTGGAATATACTAACTGATGATAAATTAATTTTTGATTTAGTTAAAATGGACTCTCTAAAGAGAGAAAAAAATAAAGTAGATTATAAAATACTTATTTAAAAATAGAATAATAAAAAAGAATTTAAAAAATAACGATTTTATTACCATTCATAATTATAATATGATGCATCATCAAAGGAATCATCAAAAGAGTCATCATAAACATCTGATTCATAATATGCATCATCATCAAAGTCATATTCAACATTATGATAAGGTTTATAATCCCTTTGTCTAATAGATGATAAGACTTTAGAGGGTTTTGGCCCTTTTATATGTAGATAAATCATGTCATCTTCAGATGCAAAAACAAAAGTCGCTACCTTATTTTTCTTATTGTAAAAACCAATGATTCCTGAAACTGATTTTTTATATAACTTTTCATCATTTAATTTAAAAGAACTAAACTTATCCATAATATTTTTATTGAAACTAGAAGAATGCCTTTCCAAACTAATATTTACATAGTTTTTGCCTTTTTGGAAATTGGCATAATTCAAATGATTTACCTCATCCCATCCTTCATCAACTAATTTATAAGAGCTTGGAATATTAAAGCCATATCCCCTAATATAATAAGTCTCATAGCCCTTTGGTGCAATATCATCGGCAAAAGCAGAACCTGCTATTAAAATAGTAGATGAAATAGCTAAAATTATAAAAAAAACTAATATTCTTTTAGATTTTAAGATTTTTTTAATATTAACACCCCTTTAACTATTTATATAAATAAATATTATTTGTTAAATATAAATCTTTGCAAAAATAAGAAAATAAAATAAATATGATTGGTTAAATATAAATCTTTGCAAAAATAAGAAAATTAAATAAATATGATTGGTTAAATATAAATCTTTGCAAAAATAAGAAAATTAAATAATAAAATTAATATTTGTCAACTAATTTTGTATCAAAAATTAAATAATAAAATTAATATTTGTCAACTAATTTTGCATCAATTACATTATAAGTTCCATTATCAAAGTGCCAATCTATATTAGCATCTAAAATTTCGATTCTCTTTTTAAAAATAGGTCCGTCAATAACCAATGTTTCAGCCTCTCCACCTTCAAAAGCAAGGTGCAAATAAGTTTTTTCACTTATCTTTTCTAGTTCAAATAAAGCATCTTCATCAATTAATCTTCCAAGCCAAGACTCATCAAGACCTTCTGCAAAAACACCGCTTATTATAACTTTAAAACCAGCATCAATTACCAATTCCATATACTCTTTTGGATCTTTATGCCAATAGGGAGAAATAGCTTTAATATTAAGTTCATCTGCTAATTTTTCTATTCTTGACTTTTGATAAGTTGAAAATAAAGCTCCAGTGTAAATTGCCTCTATTCCAAGATCTTTAAGTTGTTTAAAACCCTCTTTTAAATCTTCTAACTCCTCTTCTTTAATACCTGAAGTCTTTACTTCTATTAGGGGTATTTCTACAGCTTGAGATATTAAATCAGCTAAATGAATATTTGGAATGTGAAACATATAAGATTCATCATTTTCAGACTTAATTGATAAAAGATATTTAACATCATCTCCATTGTTCAATGCATAATGGAGTGCCATTACACTATCTTTGCCACCTGAAAATAAAATAGCTGATTTCATTTTTACACCAATAAATTATCATCAAAAAGACTAACAAATAAATAAAAACATAAGAATAAATAAAAACCATAAGAATAAATGAATATATAAAAACCAAGAATGAATGAATAAAAAGCATAGGAATAAGCAAATAAAAAAAAAAAAATAATGAATATTAATAAAAAATACCCAATTAAGGCCTATTAAACCTATTCTTTTTAAACCTCCGAGTAAAATTAGTTAAAGGCTCAACAAATACTCCTACCATTGCTACAATTACACCTACAATTCCTGTAAAAAATACTATAACGTAATTTGGAACTAAATTCTCATTGAAATAATGAATTGTATCTTGAACAGGCCCCTCTATAGAAATAATTGTATAGTGATTATCTTTTAAAATGTCTTTAACTTCAATAAGGTCATTTGCATTGACAAATACTTGAATATGAACAAAGGCAAATTCAGAGCTTACCCCTGCATTATTATTCAGCCAATTAACAAGTGAAACTAATGTAGTAGTAGAACTTGCATCATTTTTTAAGTCTACTGAAATAGAATTTGAAGTAACTTTATAGGATTCTATTTCAGAATCTCTCTTTAAATAATTTTCAACATATACCATCGTATCATTCTTAATATGGGATGTTTTCAGCTCAAATCCATTCGTTGTAACAGAATTAACTCCATTTATGTTTTTTATCTTATTTGTAACATCACTGATATTTGAAGTTGATGGAACATTTAAATTAATTACTTCACTATCCATTGTAAATAATCCTTGAATATTACCTATAACATAGGGGCTTTCTTCATAAATAGGGTTAATAAAGAAATATCCTCCAATAGCTCCAAGAACAAATCCAATTGCAATTATAGATATTATTTCCTTTCTACCTACATAGGGGGATAAAATCCCCATAGAGAAAGCAAATACCATAATTATAATGAATAGGATAAAAAATATAATTCCGGTAATTAAATCCATACAATCAACTCTTTTCTTAAATTTTAACTAGATTTACTTTATTTTAATAAATAAATAGCAGCATAAATTTATAAATAATGATAACTAAAAATAAAACCTAATTTATAAAATAAAATCAAATTGATAAATTTATTTAAGCTTTAAATCAATTAAATACAAATACTTTAAAATTAAGAATTATTGTTCTATTTATTATATTTAAAATATTTAATTAATATAGTTTATGAAAGCTAAATTTTCATTAAAAAAATTATATAAGAAAATATAGTTTATGAAAGCTAAATTTTCATTAAAAAAATTATATAAGAAAATATAGTTTATGAAAGCTAAATTTTCATTAAAAAAATTATATGAGAGAATCTTAAATCACCCTAGTAATTTCAATCCTATTAGAGTCTTCATTCCATTCTACAATAAGTTTATTAAATCCTTTAGACAATTGAATATTATCATTTAAATTAGCATAATCAAAATATCTAACAATTTCCTTAGAGTTATCCGATAAATTCAAATTAACTGATGCATATCCCACTTTTCCATTATTTGATAATTTTAGATTTATATCTTGATTAAAATCCACATAAATAATCTTTCTTGATCCTTTTCCCGCTGTAAAACAAAAGTCAATAGCATCAGTTATTTTAGATAGCTCATTTTTAGCATTTATTGAATCAATTAGATCATTAGAATAATCTATTGTAGTTAATAGGATAGGAACCGATATTAAACTGATTATTAAAATTACAATCATAGAACTTAAAATATATTCTAATGATAACTGACCTTTATTGCCTAAATTTTCAAATTTCATAATTACCTCATTTAAAATATGATTTGGAGAATTAAAACTAATTTAAAATATTATCTAGATAATTAAACTAATTTAAAATATAATCCAGATAATTAAACTAATTTAAAATATAATCCAGATAATTAAACTAATTTAAAATATAATCTAGATAATTAAACTAATTTAAAATATGATCTAGAGAATTAAATTAAATAATGTTTTTAATTTAAATTTAAAATAATATTTTTATAAAATTAGAAATAATTGAACTAAAATCACCAAATATTAAAAAACCTATATATCCTAATGTTAAAAAGGGCATAAATGGAATTGCATTTTTTATTTTAAAATTAGGATTTTCGATTAAATTCTTTTTGTATAAATCATTAATAAATTCAACATCCTCCTTTGTTAAGCCAATTCTATTTAAAGATAAAAAATAATAGATTTCATCCTCTTTATAAACATTTAAATTGGTATTTATTTCTTTTTCATTGTTCTCATTGATTTTATTGAATATTATAGGATTATTAAAATAATATCTATCTAATACCATCCCTTCAGATAAATCATTAACATTGATTAATTTAGTTGTTAGTTGATTGAATACTGATTTAAAGTCTAAAATGGATAAAATAGAATAATATTTTAGCTTCTTATTTTTTAATATGTCGTAAATCAAGCTTAGAGAAAGTATTAAAAAAACAATCAGTATAGCATTAAAAAGCATTGAAAAAACTTTTGGATAAAAAATGAATTGATTAGATATCGATAATTCCAAGTCACTTATTAAAACATTATAAAAACTATACTCACTTTTAGTGAATATATTGAAATAAGTTAAAAAATCATAATTTGTATTTGTGAATATATTAAAATAATTTAAAAAATTATAGTCTAAGAATGATAATGCTAAAGATAAAGCAACAAATATTTTAAAATCTCCCCCTCCCCAAAATCCTATATACCATAGAATAAATGAAATCATAGATACAAATAGTGTTAAAAATACGGAAAAAGCAATGATAAAGAAATTATTAAAAAATAAGCTTAATATCATATTAAAAATCAGTGCATAAACTATAAAGGCATAGCTTAATTTATTGGGAATAATTCCAAACTTTAAATCATAATAGCTAGCAATGAATAAAAAAAATGATATTAATAAGAAATTAGATACCAAATATGATTTTATATCTATGCTAAAGAGATAGTTTAAATAAAAATCCAAAGCATTCCAGACAAATATATAATTATGCAATATGAGACCTCCAGTTATTAATTCCATTTATTAAATTACCATAATCCTATTTTAGAGCCGTATTTAAAAAGTAATAGAAAACCAGATATTCCCACAATAGAATTATAATAATAGAGATAATCTTAATAAAATAAATTTAATGAGATTGAATTGTTTAATAAGTCAATTGAATATTGAATTAAGCATATATTTAAATATAGTAGTTTTTAGAATAAAATAAATAATATTCATTTGTTAAATTGATTTTAAATTGTAATATTGATTTAGATTTAAAAGATAAAATCATACTGTTAAATTATAATAAGAATAAAATATGGATAAATTGTAAAATTAAAAAAAGCTAGAAGATCTATTAAACTTAAAACATTAAAGGAAAAAACTAAAAGCAATGATAAAAAAATGAATTAAATTTTAATAAAAAAGGCTATTTAACAAAGGAATATGCCTCTGATAAGATTACAGAAGCATTTTCAACTACCATGCCATTATTTTTAAAAACGGCCTTATAATCATAATCCTTTCTTATGCTAATAAATTCGTAATCTTTATAATTTGATTCTACAATTAATCGTTTTCCTTTAAATTTTAATAGATTCTTAATATCTTTTGAATTATCAAGGCCCTTATTATTTGCTTCTCTTTTTTCAAATAATTCATCACTTGTAATTCTAACAATCCGACCTTCTGAAATAAGCTCATTAATTATCTTAAAAACCAATTCAAAATCCAATTCCAAATCAATAGCTACCTCATCTAGAAAACAATCCCTATATTTTATGAAATAGCTTACAACCTCCTTTTTAGCATCGAAATTAGTAATTTCCCTAAAATTAGCCACCTTATAATTTTTCAATTGTTCACGAATTGCCTCTCTTAAAAAATCAGAAATACTTAAATAATCACCATTTTCTATTAAATTAATTAATTGGTTATGTGTATTTATTGGAACTTTTGTTGCTATTGTTTTTCCAACATCCCTATTATTTTTCTTATTTTCTCTCATATTACCCCTCTGGTTAATAAATAATTAAATATGTTAATAAGTAGGATTTAATTTAATATAAAATGATTTGAAATGCGAAAAAGATAAAAATCTTAAATGCGTAATTACACAAAATAACAATTGTGCAAAATCACATAATAAAAAGAAACAAAAAATCATTTAGAAAGCTAAATTTTTTCATTGAGAAATTCCTTTAAATTTCCCATATTTTTATTCATTCTCCCTAAAAAATTGACTTTATTTCTAAAAATACAATTGTATTTTTAGTTATATAAAAAATAGGTCTTTATTACACCTGAATTTAAATAATGTGCCCTATAGTTTTAACTTCAAATCAATTTTATAAAATTTTTTCATAAAACAAGCTCTGAAAAACTTTTAAAATATTTAAACAGAATCCCAAACTCAATAAATATGATAAAAAGAAGAAAAAAGGCTTTTATTCTTGATTAGAAAAATTTAAACCAGTAAGGGGCAAAATAGAAAACATCCATACAACAATTACCCTAGTTACATTGATTATCAGCAAAATTAAGCCATTATGCATTTTTTATAAAATAATTTTTTTTCAGATAACTTTATATTATCTGAAAATATAATATTAACTGAAGTATAGCAAGGAGTCTGAATATTATGGACAATATAATCGCAACTACAAGATTGTATAAAAATTACCAATTAGCTATCCCTAAAGCAATACGTAATCAATTTAAAGATTTAAGTGCAGATGATACGATTGTTGATTGGTCTATTAATGAAAACAATGAAATTATAATCAAACCAAGAAAAAAAGTATGCTTAGATGACGTACTAGGCATTATTGAAGATGATGACCTCCGAGATGCAGTTGAACTGAAAAGGAGTTTATATTAATGAAAAAAATACTACTTGACTCATCATTTATCATTGCAATATTTAGAAGAAAGGATCCATTACATCAAAGAGCAATAGAAAACAAAGAACTTCTAGAAAATGATTGCCATGTTTCAAATGGAATAATATCTGAAGTAATAACAATCCTTTCTCAAAAAACAAAAGATATCACCTTAGTTAGATTAGCATATAACTATATGAAAGATAATTTCACAATCATTGATGAATCAGAGATTAACATGTACAACGACAATGTATTCGCAATCTTTGAAAAATACAATAAAAACAAATTCAAATTAGGATTTATAGACTGCTCACAAGTTGTAATATATGAACATTATAACTTAGATTATCTTGTTAGCTTTGATGAGGAGTTTAATCTATTTGAAGAAGTTAAATTATTGGAGTTAAAATGAAATAATTGTTTAATATAATTAATAATCAGTAAATATATGATAAAATAAGTAAAAATAGATAAAATAAGTAAAAATAGATAAAATTAGTAAAAATAGATAAAATAAGTAAAAATAGATAAAATAATTAAAAAAGATAAAGTGATTAATTAAATTAATCATTTATTATCAAATGCAGCTTTAACAAATGAAGCAAACAAAGGATGTGCATTATCTGGTCTGGATTTAAATTCTGGATGGAATTGACATCCAACAAACCAAGGGTGATCAGGTAACTCTACAATTTCAACTAAGAAATCATCAGGACTTGTACCAGAAATCATCAATCCCTTTTCCTGAAGGGCATCTCTGTATTCATTATTATATTCAAATCTATGCCTGTGTCTTTCTTGAATAAGTTCTTCACCATATGCTTCTTTAGTTTTAGTGCCATCAATCAATTTACAATCATAAGCACCTAAACGCATAGTTCCGCCCATCTTCTTAATTCGCTTTTGCTTTTCCATCATATCAATAACTGGATATTTAGTTTCCTTATTAAATTCAGTACTATTAGCATCTTCCATACCAATTCTTCTTGCAAACTGGATAACCATAGAGTGCATACCTAAACAAATACCAAAAATAGGAATTTCATTTTCTAATGCATAATCAACAGCTTGAAGCTTACCCTCTACACCTCTCTCTCCAAATCCACCAGGGATTAAAACACCATCAAATTTAGAAAGTTCCTCCTGGAAAGCTTTTAGTTCCTCTTCAACCTCTACATCAAGATCAGAGCTAAGATATTCAATATTCATCTTAGCACCAACTTTAGCTGCAGCATGATGCAAGGACTCCCTTATACTAATATAGGCATCTTCTAATTCAACATATTTTCCTACAATACCAATTGTAACAACCGGATCTTGTATTTTAAGGGAATTAACAATTTCTTCCCATTCCTTAAGAGTGTTTTTATCATTTTCAAAATCAATTCCTAAATTAATTCTATCAGAAATAAATTGACCGGCATTTTCTCTGTCTAAAACTAAAGGAACTTCATAAATGGATTGAGCATCAGGAGTGTTTACAACGGCTTTAGGTTCTACATCACAGAAGTGAGCAATTTTCTTTTTCAAGTCATCATCAATAGGTTCTTGACTTCTTAAAACGATCATAGTAGGATTTATACCCATACTTCTAAGTTCCTTTGTAGAGTGTTGAGTTGGTTTTGTCTTAAATTCACCAGCAGCATTTAAGTAAGGAACAAAGGTTACATGTACAAACATAAGATTTTCAGAGCCTTCTTCATTTCTCAATTGTCTTAATGCCTCTAAGAATGGCTGGCTTTCAATATCACCTACAGTACCACCTAATTCTACCAAAACAACATCATAATCATCCTTAGCAGAAATTTCACGTACCATCTCTTTAATTTCATTAGTGATATGCGGGATAATCTGAACACAAGCACCTAAGAAATCCCCATTTCTTTCTTTAGTAATAACTGATTGGTAGACCTTACCAGTAGTAATGTTTGATATACCTGGAAGTTCTACATCTAAGAACCTTTCATAGTGACCTAGATCAAGGTCAGTTTCCATACCGTCATAGGTTACAAATACCTCTCCATGCTGATATGGGTTTAAAGTACCAGAGTCCCAGTTTAAATATGGGTCAATCTTAATAGCTGCAACTTTTAAGCCGTAAGAACGTAATATGCGGCCAATGGATGCAGAAGTAATTCCTTTTCCTATTGAACTAACTACTCCACCAGTTATTATAATATATTTAGTCAGACAAATCCACTCCTAATTTAATAAAATTTTTTATTAATACAATTTTAGCTTATTTTAAACTAAGAAAATTAAATTAAAATTATAAAAATAAATACCCATTAAACTATTAGTTTAATTTATTATATAAAATTAAGTATTCATTTATAAATGAACCTATTTATTATAATTTATAATATTTTTTTAATAATTTAAAAAAACATAAAAGTTAAAAGAATAATCTAAAAATAAAATGGCCTGTTAAACCATGAAATCATTAATATTGCATGAATTATCAATCCATGAAATCATTAATATTGCATGAATTATCAAGTCATGAAATCATTAAAAAATAAGGATAAAAAAGGTTTAAACAATTTAAAAAATAAAATAAAATCTATACCTTAAATATATTCTTCATCCAGCTAAATTTATGCTTATATTCCTGAATTACAACATCATAAGTTTTATCAATATTAGCATATTCTTTTTCTAATATTTCTTGTTTTTGAGCAAAATCTAGAGAACTGTCTTTTAATTTATTAAATATACGAATTTCTTGATTTATTTTATGTAACTTTTCTTCCAATTCAGATTTTTTATTATTAGCAACATTAATTCTTTCATCAAAATAATCATCACTCTGTACTAATAAATCTTCTTTAATTTTAAAAAGAATATCAATAGCTTCCCCAACATCCACACCATTAGATTCTAAAATTTCTACTTTTTTTAATTGCTCAGAACTTAATTCAATAGTTTTCTTTACCATACTACAACCTCATAAACATTATTAAAAACCATATAAAAAGATTAATAATAATCTATAAATAGTATCTAGTTTATTCTTTATTACATATAAATATAAAGCAAATAGAAGGGAGATAAATAATACAATAATAGAAATAAAATAGAATCTCAACAAAAGCCTAATAAAAAAAATGAAATATTTTAAAGACCTAATTTGGACTATGAGAAAAAATTTCCATAAAAATAAGATATCCTATTTTTAGCAAATATCATTAAAATAAAAGTGATTTGGATAAAAAAGTTTTTGATAAATAATAATATTATAATATATTTTATTGATTCATCCTATTATCATAGCATTATATGTATATTAGTTTAATTTTAATCATATAAATTTTTTTATATTCAGTGTCGTTAATTATTTATAGGTGGATGTATAGAATTATTATTAATTACTTGTACATATTTATCTTTTTAATTTCATTTATTTAAATAAAATAATAAAAAATAACGGAGGTAAATGAAAATGATAAATGATTTGAATAAAATTGTTATAGTGTTTTTATTTTTAATTTTTTTATCTATTTCGGCTGTCTCAGCACAAGAGAATACAAGC